>CAZFXH010000323.1:0-3599 GCA_964522905.1 uncultured Anaerolineaceae bacterium | reverse complement strand
CCATGTCTGCAGGCGCCGCCACCTACCGGGTCACCATAGTCGGTGCCGAATGGGTGGCCGGGCCCCAGGCCCCCTGATAGGAGCACCGGTGAGCTGCCTCGGGTTGGAAAATGAACAGGCGCCGGTCGCTTCGGGCAGATCTGGTGATCGAGTGATGGACCGGCGCACATTCCTCGGGACCTTGACTGGCGGCCTCCTCGCCGCGCCGGTCGGCGCCGGGGCGCTACAAGTGGTCGCTGGCATCGGCTCCTGGGGTGGTCAGCGTCCGAGTCGGGCGGTTACGTCATGGGGACGGGCGCCCGCGGACGGGGGCCCGCCGCCGGAGGGTGCTCATGTTGACTATCCCCGTAGCCAGTCGACGTGGGCAACGCCCTGTGTAGCCCGAGGTCACATGACGGATGGTCGGTCCGACGCGGCGGTGCTTGCTGACGTAGCCCGCCCGGCTCCAGCACCAGCTCGGTGACCCGGAGATTGTACTTGCCGTTCAGTTCCGTGGGATGATCAGCTACCACGCTCTCGAACGCGGCGCTCAGCGGCCGGAGGGCGATCAACGTGAGCCCTACGGTCCTCTGCAGGACGACACCGGGATCGTCGCTGGGCCGGAGACTAGCTTCGGCGCTCGCGACGGCCGCGGCCAGTGCTCCAGACTCAGGCGGGCACCAACTCGATCACCCGCATGATCGCCGGAGCCGTCGCCTTGTTCTCGACCGTCTCCACCATCCCCCTGTGACACGTCCACATGCCACCGGTGTTGATCGTCGTCGTCATGCTGTCCTGCGACACCTCGAGCACGCCCGCCTTGCATTCGCAAACCATCGAGTGCGGCATAGCCCGGCTCGTCTTTCCGCCAGAGAGGTACGTCACCTCGCGTACCAGAATGTGTGCTATCCCGGGGATCATCGACGCGAACTTCTTGGCTTCCCCGCGCTGCACGCGATCCTGCTGCTGTGCCAGGACGCCAGACGCGTGCCCAGACGCGAGCGCTGTCACACTCAATCCGGCCAACAGCGAACGACGTGTGAACTTAGCCATCGCTCCCTCCCTGTCGTCGAACTTGATCCCGTAGGCTGCGCGTGTCGGCATCGACGGTCCTCCTTGATTCAGCTTTCAGCGAACTGAGGTCACCGGCTCTTCACGGGCATGATCGACGGTCCCTTGTGGTCGGCGGGCAGGATCTCGAAGAGCACGTGGACCATCGGCGCGTCGGTCCTGTTCTGGGCCGTGTGGGTCACGTCACCCGACTCGAAGAAGAAGTCGCCCGGTCCGTAGACGTGCGTCTTGTCGGGCATCACGTAGGTCATGTACCCCGAGGTCACCTGGCGGATGCCCGGTCCGACGTGGTGGTGCTCGCCGACGTAGCCGCCCGGTTCCAGCACGAGCTCGGTGACGCGGAGCTTGTACTTGCCGTTCAGTTCCGTGAGATAGCCGGCCAGCACGCTCTCGAACTTGATCTTCGCCGTGAGCCCCTTGGTGTCCACGCGCCCCGGGTTGGTCCCGGGCACCTGGGCTTCGGCGCCGGCCAGCCGGCCGAGGCCACCGACGAGCGGCAGCACCCCGAGCCACTGAAGCACCTGACGGCGATCCGCAATATTGTGCGTCATCTCTGGTCTCCTTCCGTCCCGCCCGGGCGGGACACGCCTGAGGTTCGTCGTGTCCCTCACTACATCGGGACCCGTTATCCGGCCGTTATGGCGTGTTATAGTCCCGCCCACAGAGGGAGATGGTATGGCGCGCCTCAGCCTGGTGCTCTTCGGCGGCTTCCTGGCGTCGATCGGGGACCGGCCGGTCGAGTTACCGCTGAAGAAGGCGCGGGCGCTCCTCGCATTCCTTGCGCTCGCTCCCGGCGTCGCTCACTCCCGCGAGCAGCTCGCCGCGCTCCTTTGGGGTGACCGCCCGGACGACCAGGCCCGCAACAGCCTCCGCCAGACGCTCTTCGCCCTACGGACGGCGCTGGGACCCGGGCGGCTGCTCCATGTGGACGCCGCGGACGTCCGCCTGGAGCCGCGGAACGTGGAGGTGGACGCCGTCACCTTCGAACGCCTCGTCGCGCGTGGGACCGATGAGGCGCTCGCCAGGGCGGTGACGCTCTACCAGGGGGACCTGCTCGACGGCGTCGCCGTCGAGGCGAGCGGCTTCGAGGTGTGGCTCGAAGCGACGCGTGAGCGGTTCCGTCGGTCGGCGACCGGCGCCATGACCCGTCTGCTCGACCGGCAGGTTCGGGCTGGCGCCACCGCGACCGCGATCGAGACGGCACGGCGGTTACTCCGCTTCGACCCGCTGCAGGAGCCCGTCCACCGGACGCTCATCGAGCTGTATGTGCGGAAGGGGCGCCGGACCGAAGCGGTCCGGCAGTACCACGCCTGCGCCGATCTCCTGCGCCGGGAGCTCCGCGCCGAGCCGGAGGTGGCCACCGTGCGCGCCTACCGGCGCCTGCTCGGTGAGCGCGCCGCCGGGCTCACGGCTGCTGCGACCCCCTGGGCCGCGCGGATCGCCGCGAACTCCCCATTCGTCGGCCGCGCCGCCGAACTTGCCCGCCTTCGGGAACATCTCGCGCATGCCGCTGCAGGGCAGGGAGGCGTCGTGGCGCTCCTCGGTGAGGCCGGGATCGGGAAGACCAGGCTCACCGAAGAGTTCCTGGCTGGCGCCGCCACCGGCGACCTGCTCGTCGCGCGCGGCCGGGCGTACGAGAGCGCCCGCGTCCTTCCGTTCGCACTGTGGGTAGACACCCTCGCGAAGGAGGTCCGCGACCGGGTGCCGGAACTGCGGGACCTCGGCCATGGATGGGCCCGGGACCTCGAGCCGCTGTTCCTCGACGTCCGACGGACCCAGGGTCGCCCCGCCCGGGGTGGTGACCGCCTGCGCGTCTTCGAGGCCCTGACCCAGTTCGTCGGCTGGCTGGCCGCGGCGCGGACGCTCGTGATCGTGCTCGAGGACCTCCATTGGGCCGACGACATGAGCCTGCGGGTCCTCGCCTACGCGGGACGCCGACTCGGCGCCTGGCCGGTTCTCACGATCGGCACGGCGCGACCCGAGGAGGCCGAGGCGACTCGCCTGGCCGCGACGCTGGCCGAGCTGGAGCGCGAGAGCCGCCTGGCCCGCGTCACCCTGGGGCCGCTCTCCGCCCACGACACCGCGGCGCTGACCCGAGGCCTGGCGCGGCCGGGGCTGCCTGCGGCCAGGCTCGCGGCCGTCATCGAGCGCGTGCAGACGGTGAGCGAGGGCAACCCGTTCGTCGTCACCGAGATGATACGGGCGCTGTCGCGCGAGGGCCTCGCCGGGGCGGAGGAGGATCTCGGGCTTCCGGAGACCGTGCGCGAGATGATCCTGAACCGCGTGCGCCGGCTGAGCCCGCCCACGCAGCGGTTGCTCGCGCTGGCGACCGTGATCGGGCGCGACTTTGACGTCCGGCTGCTCCAGGCTGCGGCGGGTCTCGGCGAGCTCGAGGCGGCGGAGGGCGTGGAGCAGCTCCTTCGCGCCGGCGTGTTCCGGGAGTCGGCGGAGCGGCTCGACGTAGCCCACGATCGCATCCGCGACGCCCTCGCGCACGATCTGCGCGGGCCCCGGCGCCGGGCGCTCCACGCCGCGGTGGCGCGCGCACT
>CAZFXH010000322.1:0-4987 GCA_964522905.1 uncultured Anaerolineaceae bacterium | reverse complement strand
AATGCGCGGAGATAGGAGCCGTTCCGATTCTCGCAGTCCATGCGTGCGCGCTGGGCAGCGCACGACGTCGGCTTCCATCAGACGGCCACCAAGCAGACGCACCATCCACTCGTCGGCGACCTGACGCTCGCCTTCGAGATGGTCGCGCTGCCCTCCGACCCGGGACTATCGCTGCTCACCTACTCTGCCGAGCCCGGCTCACCATCGGAAGACGCGATGCGCGAGCTCGCTCGCTGGAGCGAGACGAGGACCAAACTGTCGGCAGCACCTGCCGGATCTGACACGTGATTCAGCAACCCACTGTCTAGACGGCCGACTCCGGCAGCTGCTCCATATTCGGGTCCTTTGGTCCCTTATCTGGACCCTTATGAATCCTGTCTCATGCGTCTCTTGGATGTACTGCGTGAACGCGGCTGAGACACATGAGACGTTTCACTGGGAATCCGGTATGCGGTACCAAGTCTCATCTAGGTCCGATTCTGTGCACCAATCGACCTCCTCGCGACCGCGGCGTAGCGTCGGGTTTCTGTTCTCATGCCTGACCATCGTTCGTTCGCCCGGTCGGGCCCGGGAGGCTCGTTGCTCAGGCCGGGGCCACCGCAGATGCTGGTCGCCGGAGCGCCACGACGGTGCCGAGCGCCCCGACCATCGCTACTGCGGCCCCCGCGAGGAACGCGGTTGGGATGCCGCCGGCGGCCGCCACCAGCCCGAAGACCATCGGCCCGGCGCCGAACGCCAGATCGATTGAGACCGACATCGTGCCCATCGCCGCACCCCGCTCGTGGGGTGCCACGCGGGACAGGGCGGCGGAGAAGAAGGCCGGGGTGGTGAACGCGACGCCGACGGCCAGGATGCCCGCCCCGACGAACAAACCCAGGCTGTCCGGGACGAGCGCGACAACGGCGATCCCGACAGCCGTGAGCGCGAGGGCTGCCGATCCCAGGCGGTACGGCGCGACGCGATCGGGGAGCTTCGCGAATACGAGCCGGGTCGCGACCACGATCAGCCCGAACTCGAGCAGGATGAGGCTCCAGTCGACGAAGCCGATCGCCTCCGCGTGGAGCGCCACGAAGGCGAAGAACCCGGCCATCGCCGCGATCCCGCTGAGCAGCCCGAGCCCGGGCCCGAGCGAGGCCCGATGGATGAGCGGCACGACCGGCAGGTCGGCGGTCACCACCGCCTCGCGGGTCTCGGGGATGCGCGTCGCGAGGAGCGCGGCCAGGAGTGCGAGAGCGGCCGCGCCCAGCCACGCGAGCGTGAAGCCGCCCAGGCCGAGGAGAGCCTGCCCGATGAGCGGGCCGAGCGCGACCCCGAGATACAACGACAGGGAGAAGAAGCTCATCGCCTCGCCGCTCCGGCGGGGCGGCGCGAGGTCGGCCATCGCGGCGAGCCCAGCGACGAAGAAGAATGCCTCGGCGACCCCCAGCACCAGCCGCAGGCCGACCATCACGGTCAGGTCCGGGGCAGCGGCGTGGGCGGCCGTCGCGGCGGCGTAGAGGAGCGCTCCACCGATGAGCGGGAGCCGGCGGCCCCGGCGGTCCGACGTCCGACCGGCGAGCGGCCGCAGGAAGAGCGCCGTCAGGGCGACGGCACCGACGGCGATGCCGACGCCGATCTCGTCAGCGCCCAGCATGCGGGCGGCAAACAGGGGAGCCAGCGGGATCTCCATGCCGCCGGCGGTGAAGTAGGCCAGCACGGCGAGGAGCAGGGCGATGAACGCCGGGGTGAAGAGCCCCGGATCCGTCGTCTCGGCTGAGGACGCGACGGTTGGTCGCTTCATGGCCGCTACCTATGCGGAGACGCATGGCTGGCAGGTCCCGCCAGTGTGCCACGCGCTGTCCAGCCTCGGGACACCGAGTGTCGTTAGCCCGCATAGTCCTTGCATCTCATGAGTCGTTGGTGAGGACTGGGGCGGCCGAAGCACGCGTCGTCACCCCACAGGCCTTGCTCGGAATCTCTTGCCCGGTCCCTTATCTGAACCCTTATCGATCCTGTTTCTTGCATCTCATGCGTCTCCTGGATGTGCTGGCTGTACGCGGCTGAGACGCATGAGACGATTCACAGGGAATCCGGTATGCGGTACCACGCTCATACCCAATCTCTAGTGGTCAGGGGTAGGTATACACAGCACCGGGAAGGGCATCAGTTTGGATCGCAGGAGTAGGCTGTTGACCTATCGGTTCTGAAGTCGCAGAAGGGAGCGACGAGGCCATGCGGGGAGTCGATTGTGTTGCGCCGAATTGCGCGCACCTGCACGCTGAGGACGATGAGCAGTTAGTTCAGGCCGCGATGCGTCACGCGGCGGAGGTCCATCCGGAGATGGCCTTCCCGGAGTCAACGGCTCGGGAGTTCGTGCAGAACGGGGCCTATGACGATTCGCAGCACGCGGCAGGGGCCGGGAGCGGCCCGAGCGTCTAATCGAGCAGGCCTGCTAATTTCCTCGCAGGTCCAGATGTGATCGGCAGTACCCGCCGCCATTGCCGGAGTGCGCGGGTACCCGATCGGAACCAACAAGCGGCCTAATGGTCTGACGGGATCGCGCGGGGGCTGAAGTTGCCCGCAGCACGAAGGTCACCGGAGCCGATGCCAGTCGACGCAGAGAACGGTTTCGAACGGGACGATCTCCTCGACACGATCCTCCCGCTGTGGACCGAGGAGAGGATCGCGGCGGCCTACCAGAGCTGGCATCCAGCTGGGATTAGGTTCTTCCGTCCCGTTACGGACGCGCTCCTCATAGCCGGCGGCGTGCAGCAAGGGATGCATGTCCTCGACGTGGGGACGGGCACCGGCATCCCGGCGCTCGTCCTTGCCGAGGTAGTCGGTCCCGAGGGCAGGGTCGTCGCGAGCGACCCGTCCGTCCCCATGATTGCGGCCGTGTCATCGAACGCCGCCGTGGTGGGAACGACGAATGTCGAATGCGTGCGTGCCGTCGTCGAGGCGCTGCCGTTCCCGGACGGCACGTTCGACGTTGTCGTCTCCCAGGCCGGGATCATGTTCGCGTCGGATATCCAACGTGCACTGTCGGAGATCGCCCGGGTGACCCGGCGCGGTGGCCGGGTTGCGTTCAGCGCTTGGGGGCGGGTCGACGAGAATCCTTGGCTTACCGGCTTCTGGGGCGCGGTTGACGAGTTCCGCCAGCGGCTTCAACCATCGGACGCCGTATCGAGCAGTGACGCTCCATTGCCTCCGCCCGATCCGCGCAACCCGTTCCGATTTGCGGGAGCCCGGTTCGCTATCGGACCCACTCCGGCGCGCGGGGCTCCAAGACGTAGCCGAGGAGCACTTGACGGTGTGGCTGCGCGCACCCGGCAGAGGCGAAGCGCTGCTCGAGTTCTACCTCAACTTCTCGCGTTTCGAGGAGGAGATCCCCCGCGACCTGCGGTCAGAATTCCGCGAGCGCGTCCTGTCCAACTTCGCCGCGTTCGCCGACGGCGACGAGGTGAGCTTGCCGGCCAGGATCGTCATCGCGTCGGGAAACGTCGGGCCGTCGTGAGGGTTCGGCCACGCCGCGGAGTAGGCCGTGCGGCAATTGCTAGCGCGCGTCGTTTACAAGTGGGGCCGCAACGAGGTCCCACCTCAAGAATCTGGGTCCTGTCTCATGCGTCTCATGCGTCTCTTCTTGGTACTCCGTGCGGCGGGCATGCTGGCCGATTCGCGTGTGACCGGCGCCCTCGACCGCCTCGCATCCAGGCAACGGCCGGACGGACGGTTCCCGACCCGCAGTGCGTGGTGGCGGATGGCCGGCCGCAAGCGGTCGCCGCCCGACGCGATCGATGGGCCAAAGGCCAGTCGAGCGAGGTGCTCACGCTCCACGCCCTGCGGATTCTGAAGACCGCCGGACGGGCCTAGCCCAAGATCGTCAACGCGAGCCGTTCGCTGATCAGCGCCGGAAGTCGAAGATCGCGGTCTCCTGGCTCCCATCGGCGAAGTCGAGGACGAGCCGACGACAGGTGTCACGCCAGCCGCGCAGGGTCTTCCAGACGTACGTGTAGGTGTCGGTTGCCTCGTCGTAGGTGAGGCTCGACTCGCCGGCGGTCACGGTCTGCTCGATCTCGTCCGCTTCCCCCAGTGTGGCACACGAGATCAGTCCCACCCATGGCGAGCCATCCGCGAAGATGTCCATTCCTCGGAAGCCGCCGAGGCTGAACTTGACGGGGATGGCGCTGCCGGCATTGGTCCCGTTCGGCTCGTCGCCATTCACCGGCGGCTGGAGGCCGCCGAACGCGAATGGGACCGCGACGGCCATGTTCCAGGTGCTCGCCTGCGACGTGAGCACGGTGATCGAGACGTCGCCGTCGAGCAGGGCAGTGCGCTCGGAGATGCAGGGGTCGGGATCGGCGACACCGGTCGCGCCGGTGCAGTCGGGCACAAGGATGCCGTTACGGAAGATCTGGATCGCCTCCGCGGTCTGGCCTGCGGGGACGAGGCTGGCGTCGAGGTCGAAGCGGATGACAATCGGGGTGGCCGCGGTCGCGTCAGGCGCGGTGATCTCGACCTGCTGGCCGAAGAACTCGTATCCCGAGCTGCTCGGCTCCGTGATCGGACCCTCGCTGATGCTCACCGCGCCCCCGGTCGGCGACGTGACGCTGGTCGCGACGGGATCGGCGGCGGTGACGCCCTCGGGCGTGGCCGTGCTCAGCGTGCCGCCCGGAGCAAGCGCCGGATCGCTCGCCGTGTCACTGGTGAGGAGCAGGAGGACCGGTAGCGAGAACGGGTCGAGCTCGGCGCCGTCGCGCGCGCTGGTGATCCGGTTGGCGCCGTGGGTGTAGTCGAGGGTGACCGATGCCTCCGGGTCGTCGATCGGGGCCGCCAGCTGGAGGTCAAGGATGCCCATTCCCATGTCGGCGAACAGCTGGGTCACACCAGTCACCAGCACCGGGTCGCCGTCGATGTCGACGGCGAAGTCCCCCGGCGCGGGAAGGTCCGGCTCGACGGGCATGGTGATGCCGACCAGGATCCGGTCACGCCCATGCGATTCATCGATCGC
>CAZFXH010000321.1:0-2668 GCA_964522905.1 uncultured Anaerolineaceae bacterium | reverse complement strand
CGTATTCGCGACGATCGCGGCGAGCAGGACCGGTAGCAGGATCTCCTGCGTGACTGCCATGATTCGAGACCCCGTATGAGTGCAAGGTACGGGTGATGAGCCGCGAATGATAGGTGCACAAGGTCCCGATGGGACCATCGGATGCCCCCTTCTACCCATGATGTCGGTGCGACGGGGCACCGCGGGATGAAGGTCCAGAGAGGTCCGGGACGGTCTATCGCAGTCCGGTGGAGGCGCCACGCCGGGTGGTATCGTCCTGCGCCATGGAGGGACGCCAGACCGCCAGGATGACGACCCGCACCGAGCCCGCGGGCGCCGTCATGGTCAAACCCGACACGGTCGTCCCTGGCAGGGCACGCCCGGCCGCGCCGTTGCGTCGCGAGGGTCCGGCCAAGCTCACCGGCACGGCCCTGTACACGGACGACATCGTCGTCCCCGGGGCGTGGTACGGCGCCACGATCCGCTCGACCGATGCGCACGCGATGTTCGAGGCGCTCGACCTCGATCCCGGCTTCGACTGGTCGAAGGTCATCGTGGTCACCGCGGCCGACATCCCCGGTGAGAACATCGTCAGCTCGATCAAGTCGGACCAGCCGATCCTGGTCCCGATCGGCGGCGAGATCCAGCACCACGCGGAGCCGCTCGCGCTCCTCGCCGCGCCCGACAAGGCGACCCTGCGCGAGGCACGTCGGCGGGCCCTGCCGCGGACCACGACGCTGCCCGGGGTGTTCGATCCGCTCGAATCGGACCACACGTTCGCCCAGTACACGATCGAGGCGGGCACCGACGTCGAGGCGGCGCTCGCGAGCGCGGACGTCGTGCTGGAGAGCGAATACCGCGTCGGCCACCAGGAGCAGCTCTACATCGAGAACAACGCGATGATCGCGGTGCCCACGGACGGTGGCGGCGTCACCGTCACGGGCTCGCTCCAGTGCCCGTACTACCTGCACGCCGCCTTGAAGCGCGGCCTGGGTCTCGACGATCGGGCCGCCCGCGTGATCCAGGCCGAGACCGGCGGTGGGTTCGGCGGCAAAGAGGAATTCCCCTCGGTCATCGGACTGCACGCGGCGCTCCTTGCGCGCAAGGCGCAGAAGCCGGTGCGGATGATCTACGACCGCCACGAGGACATCGCCGCGACGACCAAGCGCCACCCGGCCATCGTGCGGCACCGGACCGGGGTGACCCGTGACGGGCGGCTCGTCGCTCAGGACATCGAGATCGTCATGGACGGCGGCGCGTATTGCACCCTCACGCCGGTCGTGCTGTCGCGCGGCGCGCTCCACAGCGGCGGGCCGTACCGCTGCCCGAACGTCCGTATCCGAGCCCGGGCGACGCGGACCAATACGCCGCCGAACGGCGCGTTCCGCGGATTCGGGGCTCCGCAGACCGAGTTCGCGGCCGAGACCCACCTCAATCGGATCGCGGAGCAGCTCGGGATCTCGCCGCTGGAGATCCGCCGCCGCAACGTCTACCAGCCCGGCGACACGACCCCGACCGGCCAGATCCTGCGCGACAGCGTGGCCGGCGAGGAGGTCCTGGAGCGGGCGGCCGAGGCCGCGGAGTTCACGAGGCTCCGCGCGAAGACCGAGGCCGCGCGGCGGGTGCGCGCGGGTTCGGGTTCGACGCCCCGGTCGCCGTTGCGCACGGGCCGCGACCGCACCGCCAGCGGCATCGGGCTCGCGCTTGCGTGGCACGGCGCGGGGTTCACGGGCTCGGGCGAGATCAAGCTCGCCAGCGTGGCCTCGGTCGAGCTGACGGCCGAGGGGCGCGTCCGGGTCCTGACGGCCTCGACCGAGATGGGCCAGGGGACCAGGACGATCTTCCCGCAGCTCGTCAGCGAGGCTCTCGGCATCCCGGACGCGGACGTCGAGCTCGCCGACCAGGACACGGCCTACGTGCCCGACAGCGGGCCCACCGTCGCGTCGCGCACGGCGATGGTCGTGGGCGGCCTGCTCATCAAGGCCGCCTGGCGGCTGCGCGAGCAGGTCGAGGCGGCGACCGGCGGCGCGTTCGCCGACACTGCGGCCATGTACGCCAGCGAGCACGGCGCGACGCGCATCGACCAGAAGTTCGAGCCGTACCCGGACAGCGTCACCTTCGACGACGACCTGTACCGCGGTGACGCCTATCCGGCGTTCGGCTGGGCCGCGTGCGTGGCCCACGTCGAGGTCGACCTCGACACCGGGGAGGTCCACGTCCGCGACGTCGTGGCCGCCGACGACATCGGCCGCGTCATCCACCCGGTCCTGGCCGAGGGCCAGGTCGAAGGCGGCACGCTGCAGGCCGTGGGCTACGCCACCATCGAGGAGATCAAGCTCCGTGACGGGCGGTACCTGAACGACCGGCTGGCGACCTACATCATCCCGACCTCGCTCGACGCGCCGCGCATCTCGACGATCCTGGTCGAGGCGCCATTCCACGCCGCGCCCCATGGCGCGAAGGGGGTCGGGGAGCTGCCGATGGACGTCGGGGCGCCAGCGGTCGTGGCCGCGATCGCCGACGCGACCGGGATCTGGATCGGGGAGCTGCCGGCCAGCCCCGAGCGGATCCTCGCGGGCCTCGCGGGCCTGCCGGACGTGGCCGGCCTGCCGCCAGGCGCGTCCGCCCCCGCCCTCGAGGCGACCCCATGACGACGTATCGCCTCACGGTCAACGGGACGCCCTCCGAG
>CAZFXH010000320.1:0-4041 GCA_964522905.1 uncultured Anaerolineaceae bacterium | reverse complement strand
TCTACAACGTGATCGACAGCTACGTCTACGGCTTTGCGCTCCAGGAGGCGACCCTGCCCTTCAGTTCGCCCGAGGAGATGGCGTCGATGTCCGAGCAGATGCTGGCCGCCGTGGCCGATGCGTACCCGCACCTCGCCACCGTCCAGCGCGAGCTCGTCGGATCGGGCTTCGACTACGCAGACGAGTTCGAGGCCGGCCTCGACATCATCATGGGCGCCCTCCCGGAACCTTCGTCGCGCTGAGGTGCGCCGGGCAAATTGGCTAGCTGGCCATGGCCCTCGTCGGCTGCCGGTCGCTCGACGAGAGCGGACCCGATCGCGAGGGCCGGCGCATCAGGCCCTAGTGAATCCCACGGGATGAGGCTTGTCGTACGCCATGGTCGCCCTCGAGTCCAGCCTGTCACTTGGACGGGCGGGTCCAGTGGTGGTCCTGCTGAGAGCAAGCAGGAAATGGCGGTCAGCGACCGGACCTTATCGGCTAGTCACCTCCGCGCCACCAGACACCTCGACGGCGATCCTCGGATCGCCGAGAACCGAGAGGCGCGAACCACCGGATGCGGTGCCGATCACCTCGTTCCCGGCTGCCACCGTGCCGGATGCGCCTCCGGCGAAGGCGACCGAGATCGTCCCAGCCGTCAGCTCCGCGAGGTCGGCGACGGATCCGCCGTCCGCCGTCAACGCGACGGTTTCGGCACTCCCGACGATCGTCAGTCGGGCACCGCCTTTGACGCTGAGTTCGAGCCCCGCGGTGGCGATGCCATCGATGCGAGCCTGGGCGCCGCCGCTCACCGAGATGGCGTCGAGTACAGGCGCCACGATGGATACCGTGACCGGTCTTGACGTCGTGAAGTCTTCATGCGCATCGATCGTCAGTTTGGTGCCTGAGACGTCGGTGGCGATCGCCGGCAGGATGTTCGCTTGGGCACGAACCTCGAGGCGCTCTGGAGCGCCGATGTGGACCTCAAGATGGATCCCCGCGCCCACATCGATCGAGCTGAACGGGCCGATCTCGCGAGTCTCGCCCGTGATCGGGCCCGCGCCCTGGACGCAGCCGGCGAGCGCTGCCGCCAGAAGGAGGACGGCGGCCAGCGCCCGGCGGGATTGGCGGTTGATTGGGTGCATGGCTACATATCCTCAAGATGGAAGCTGTAGAGGCCACCGGCCCCGATGATTACCAAGGCGAGCGCCCAGCCCGCGACCGTCGGTGGGTGCGCGGCCGACTCGGTCGCGAATAGCCCGGCCATCGCGGCGATCGACGTCGGCCAGAACTCGACGAGGGCCGGCAGGAAGGCACCCGCGAAGTAGGGCACCGCCATCACGCCGAACGCGATCGCCGCGATCGCTGCCTGGCTGTTGAGGCGCGTGGCGAGCGCAAGATTCAGGGCCACGAAGAACGCCGGGAGGCCGAGCAGGACGAGGCCGTACCGGGCGACCGACGCGAGATCCGGCAGGCTGCCGTACGACCACGAGGCGACCGCCACGCTGACCGTCAGCGGAAGGACGACCCCGAACAGCCCCAGCATGATCAGCGCCGCGGTCCACTTGGCCAGGAGCAGCGCGCTCCGGGACATGGGCTTGGAAAGGGTCCAGGCCAGCGTGCCCGTGGTCCGCTCCTGCGTGAGGAGCCCGATGCTCGCGAAGATGCCCGCGAACAGGATCCACTGGTCGAACTGGGCGCCGAGGACGTTCGCCGTCGGCTGGAGCATGCCGGACTCCGGGGTGCCGCCGGCCAATTCGTCGATCCGCGTGGCGAGCGTCCCGATGATCCCGAGTGCGCTGACCGCGGCGAACGTGACGATGGCCGTGCGGCCTTTCCACCACTCGAGCAACTCCTTGCGGAGGAACGGGCGGAAACCGTGGAACTGGGGGTTGATCGCGGTCATGCCGCACGCTCCTTGTTGACGAGGCGGAGGAAGACCTGCTCGAGGTCTGGGGCCTCCTGACGGTTGCCGGTCACGATCAGCCCGGCGTCGGCCGCGAGGCGCATGACCGCGCCCTGGACCTCTGCCGTTCGGCCGTCGTGGACGGTGACGTCGTAGGACCACTCGGCGTCCCGTCGACCCGCCGGCGCTACGCCGCTGACGCCGGGGAGTGCAGCGAGTGCAGCGGCGGTCGACTCGGTGGCCCCGAGGAGAGCCACGCGGATCGACCCGGTCGCGGCAGCGACGAGCTCGGCGGTTGGCGCACTCACGACGAGCCGCCCATGGTCGAGGATCGCGACGTGGTCGCTCACGCGCTCGACGTCGTCGAGGATGTGCGTCGAGTAGAAGATCGTCTTGTCGCCGCGGAGGCGGCGCATGATCTCGAGAACGTCGTGCCGCCCGAGCGGGTCGAGCGCGGCGGCGGGCTCGTCGAGGAGCACGACCGACGGGTTGCCGGCGAGCGCCTGGGCGATGCCGAGACGCTGGCGCATGCCACCCGAGTAGGTCCTGGTCGCGCGATCGCCGGCTTCGGAGAGTCCGACCAACTCGAGCAGCTCGGCCAGTTCGCCTCGGCTGGTCTCGAGCGCATAGAAGCTGGCAACGTATTCGAGCGTCTGGCGTCCGGTCATCCATCCGTAGAAACGCGGTTCCTGGGCGAGGTACCCGACCCGCGAACGATGGGCGCCCTGGACGCCAACGGGGACGCCGTCGATCGTCGCCGTTCCGGACGTCGCCCGGGACAACCCGGCGAGGATCTTGAGGGCCGTCGTCTTGCCGGCCCCGTTCGGACCAAGAAAGCCGAAGATCGATCCCGCTGGGACGTCGAGGGTCAGGTCGGTCAGCGCGGCCACGGTGCCGTAGCGCTTGCTGAGGCCGTTCAGCGTGAGTGCGGGCGTCATGGGCAATGCCTCCAGGCGCGGGTGCCGACCGGTCCCGGAAGGCTCAGCCCGCTGTCGACAAGCGTCGCGCCCGTCCGGCCCCCAGCCATCGGAGCGGTCCCGAGAAGCACTCTCAGGGTCTGCCCCAACTGCGGCCATCGGCTCCTAGAGGAGGGCCTGGATCCGGGCCGCCGAGAGGTCGTCCTTCTGAACGAACCCGATCGTCGGGCTGGTCGTGAGACGCGGCCCATACGTCGCGGCCTCGCGGCTCGAGATGAGGACCACTCGGGGCGGTGCGGTTCCAGCCGCCAGTCGCTCCGCGACCGCGAAACCGTCGATGTCTGGCAGGCCGATGTCGAGGAGGACGACGTCGGGGCGCAGGTCGCGCACGGCGCCGAGCGCGGCGTGCCCGTCCTCGGCCTCGCCGACCACGATGAGGCCTTCGGCTTCGAGGAGCGCCCGGGCCTGCTCGCGGAAGAGGCGGTGATCGTCGACGATCAGGAATGTGGTCATGTGCAGGATCGTCACACGCGAACTCATCAGATCCCTACAGGGTTATCCCCACAACCGGGACGCGGGACCGGCTCGGCGGCTGACCGCCCGCGAGGTTTGCCGGTTCAACCGCCGGTCGTGTCGAGGCCGTCCTGGAGGATAGCCTCGACATCGTCGGCGTCGATCGGCTCCGCGAAGCCCAGGACGAGCACCCGGTCGAAGACGACGGCGTCTCCCGGGCATTCCGGCTGGACGAGGAGGAACCGGCGACCCGTCGCGTCGATCGCGAGCAGGTCCTGCGCATCGCACGGACCGCCAACCCACGTCAGGCGCAGCGTCGTCGGGTCGTCGTTGCCGACCGTGACCGTGTACGGCTTGACCGACGCTCCGTCGCCGGGGGTACCCGAGGTGGCGGAGCGGAGGGTTCCCGACTCGTCCACGATCTCGATTGCCACGTCGTTGCCCGTCGCGTTCGCAAGGGCGACGGGCGGTGTGCTCGTCGCGGGCGACGCCGGCGTGGCCTGGAGGGGTGGGGTCGATGGTGCCGCGGTCGATGGTGCCGCGGTCGATGGTGCCGACGTCGCCGATGGAGCGGCGCACGCGCCGGCCGCGAGTGCCGCGGCGGTCAGGATGAGGACCGTCGTCGCTGGGAATCGCCTCAGGTTCATGATCGATGCTCCCTTTTCATCTGGGCGTGCGGTTCGCACGGAGAACTCGGCCGCCCGCCCCGACGTGGCACGGGCGCCGACC
>CAZFXH010000319.1:0-4989 GCA_964522905.1 uncultured Anaerolineaceae bacterium | reverse complement strand
TCGTCCTCACCCAGCCACGACAGGAGCTGCTGCCGGTACGCGTCGGGCGAGGCGATGGGGTCGATCGATCGGCGTCGTCGAGAGCGCGGCGGGCGAGTTCACGGGTTGCCGGTGAACTGGCTGGCCAGTTCGTCGGCAAGGCAGGCATCCAGCCGCCGCACGCCCGCGGCGCTGGCACGGCTCACACCAGCCAAGGCAAGGGCGAGCCGGCGACGAGTCGTGACCGCGTCATGATCGCTTGGCCCGGCGAGGGCGAGACGCCGCGCGGCTTCGCCATCGCGCGTACGCTCCCGCATGCGGTCCAGGGCCATTTCATAGTCGAGCAGATACATGGTCGATGCTCCGTTGCTGAGGCTGTGTGGATCAGCGGCGGTGGTCGTCGGGCAGCGGGTCGCGCGAGTCGACACCCCAGCGAAGCGCTCCGGCATCAAGGGCGATGAGCGCCGCGATGATGACGATCCAGACGAACAGCGTTTCCATGTCGAGTCTCCGGGGCGATGTCTGTCCGCATCATCCCAGAGATACTTGCCAGGACATGTCATGTTCCGTTCGCCACCGAGCCGCAACCGTGGCGCAGCCCTTCCGCCGCCGACGCGGACCGACCCGGAACATACGCTTGGCGTCATGTTGGGGAAACGTCACCCGGGTGCGGCCGCGACCCACACGGCCCCGGCCTCGGCACCGTCCGCCGCCCGACCGCACGACAAGGTGAATGCCATGATCCATCCGTCCGTACCCGAGTTCCACCGACCGCTCGCCGTCCGAGGCGGGCAGGGAGCGCCCGTCACCTGTGCCGCTTGTGGCTGCCGATTGGCCGCGACCGGTGACGCGTGGTTCCACTTCAACCCGCTGGGCGGGCGCGATGCCCGCGGCTGCCGCATCGCGTGTGCCGACGCGGCGCACGACACGAACGGCCGTGCGATCTCGGTGAACGTCTGACGCCGGCTCTCTAGTCCGGCGGCGGGTCAGCCTGCCGCGACGGCATCCACGACGACCCGATACCCCACGCCCCGGACCGCCACGACGTGCGGTCCGCCTGCGGCCTCCACCTTGGCCCGCAAGCGCGCCAGGTGCGGCTTGAGCCAGAGCAGGTCCGGGTCGCTTTCCGCCGGCCAGCCCGCCCGCGCGAGTTGCAGGTGCGGGACGATATCGCCGTCCGCACGCACGAGCGCCTCGAGCAACCGGAATTCGGTCGGCGTCAGGGCCAGTGACACCTCGCCGACGCGCGCCTCGTGACGGCCAGGCTCCAGGACGAGATCGCCGGCCTCCAGCGGCCCCGCCGGGCCGCCACTTGCCCCTGGCCGGTCCACCCGGCGCATGACCGCCGCGATCCGTGCCAGCAACTCGGCCTTGCCGAACGGCTTCGTGAGGTAGTCGTCCGCCCCGATCCCGAGGGCGCGGACCTTGGCCGCCTCGCCGCTCTCGCCGGACACGACGAGGATCGGCGCCTGGCCGACCGCGCGCATCTGGCCGGCCACGCTGAACCCGTCGGGGCCCGGCATCGCAAGGTCGAGCAGGACGAGATCCGGATGCTCGTCGCGGAAACGCTTGACGGCGGTGAGTCCGTCGTACGCGGTGATGACCTGGTGACCCTCGGTGCCGACGAGCGCGGTGATGGCTCCGACCATCGCTGGGTCGTCGTCCACCACGAGGATCCGGAGGGAGCGGCTGGGCATGCTGATCATGATCCTCTCGTAGGGTCAGATGGCGACCGCGGCCGGCAGCGCGACGACGAATCGTGCTCCGTGCGGCGTGGCGGGCTCGCACCACAGGTGCGCGCCCATCGATTCACCGAGTCGCTTGGCGGCGTACAGCCCGATCCCGGAACCGCGCGCCGTGTGCGTGTCACGCCGCGCGTAGGGTTCGAAGATCCGGTGGCGCCATTCGTCGGGGATGCCCGGACCCTCGTCGCTGATGCCGAGGTGGACCACGCCCTCGACAAGCGCCCAGTCGATCGTGATCGTGGTGTCCGACGGCGCGTACTTGACGGCGTTCTCGACCAGGTGCTCGATGATCTGGCGGAGGCGTGGCGGGTCGGCCAGACCGTGCAGCCGCGGCGCGCCGTGAATGGCGACGCGGTGGTGCCCCAACAGCGGGCGCAACGAGCCGAGGACCTCGGCGACGACCGCCTCGACGTCCACCGGCGTGACGGACGGGGCGTCCTCCGGCACGACGCGGACCGAGGCGAGGATGGAATCGACGAGGCGGTCCAGCCGCTCGATCTGCTCGAGCGTAGCGCCGTGCCAGTCGGCGCGGGTCTTGCGCCGCTCGACGTCGCGCGATTCGCGCCCGGCGAGCTGCGGCTCCTCGGCCAGGAGGTCGGCGTACGCGCGAACCACGGCGAGCGGGGTCCTCAGCTCGTGCGTGACCAGGGCGATGAGCTCGCTCCGGGCCTCGTCGATCGCCTTGAGCGACTCGACCCGGGCCTCCGCCTCCGACTGCTGGCGGCCCTTCTCGACGATGCCGGCCAGGAGGTCGGCCACCGCGCTCAGCTGCGCGACGTCCGACGGGCTGAACACCCGAGGTCGCTCCGTCTGGACGTTGAGCACGCCGACGGTCTGGTCGTGCCACGACAGCGGCACGCTGAGCATCGACGTCACGAACCGGCGCTGGTCGAGCCCGCGGACCCACAGGAAGCGCGGGTCCGCCTTGACGTCGGGGATCATCAGCGGCTCGCGGTTCGCCGCGACCGAGCCCGTCACGCCTTCGCCGAAGGGGACCCGTGCCCGGCCGATCTGGAACCGGTCGAGACCGTTGGTCGCGGCCAGCGTCAGGTACGCTCCGTCCCGGTCGAGCAGGTAGAGCGAGGAGACATCGGCATGGAGGGCGTCGCGCGTCCCGTCGACGACCGTCTCGAGCAGCTCATCCCAGGTGCGCGCGGTGGTCGCGAGGCGGGCGACGTCGTGGATGAACTGCAGTTGATCGAGCTGATCCGACTCGGGCACGGGCTCCTTGTGGTCCGTGCCGGCGGTCCGGCGCCGCGTCGCGCCGGCCTCGCCGGGCGTGCGCTTCCGGCCGGCCGGGTCCGACAGGCGGGCGGCGCGAAGCGTCGTTCGATCGGCTGCCATCGTCCTCACGATACAAGGGTAGGAAAGGTTGCGGCCTCGAAAGGTTGCGGTCGTGTCCTCGCTGGGTTGCGGAAGCGGCGGACTCGACGGTCCGCTGAGGCCCGTTCATGACGGCACCGGACGGGAGGAAACCCGCGTCGCGCGCGCGTGGAGCGGAGCCGACGGGGATCGGCTCGGCCGGCGCGCGCGATCCCCTGGCCCTCGAGGTCCGGCTCCTCGGCGCGCTTCTCGGCCAGGTCATCGCCGAGCAGGCCGGCCAAGGGATCTTCGAGCTCGTGGAGCGCCTCCGCCGAGCGGCCATCGAGCTCCGCCGAGGCGATGACCCAGAGCTCCGTGGCCGCGTCGAGGCCGAGCTCGACGGGCTCGACCTGGGCGCCGTCGAGGCTGTCATCTCGGCGTTCTCCCTGTATTTCCAGCTCGTCAACCTCGCCGAGGCCCGCGGCCGGGTCCGGGCGCTTCGACGACGAGAACGGTCGGCGCGCGACGGCGTGCTCGAGGACTCGATCGCCGAGGCGATCGGCCGCCTCCGGCGGGCCGGGCGCGACGACGCCGTGCTCGACGACATCCTGGCCCGCCTGCAGATCACACCGGTCCTGACCGCCCACCCGACCGAGGCACGCCGGAGGACGGCGCTGATCGCGCTGCGCCGCTGCGCAGTGCTCCTCGAGCGGCTGGACGACCCGCGGCTGACCCCGTCGGAGGACCGCGAGGTCCGTCGCCGTCTGCGCGAGGAGGTCACGCTCATGTGGCGGACGTCCGACCTGCGCTCGGTGGCCCCCGAGCCGCTCGATGAGGTGCGCACGGCGATGGCCGTCTTCGACGCGACGCTCTTCACGCTCGTGCCCCGCCTGTATCGCGCCACCGACGCCGCGCTCGACGTGGCGGGCGATCAGCGTCCACGCAGCGGTGGGCGACCGCCCCGCGTTCCGGCGTTCCTGCGTTTCGGGTCGTGGATCGGTGGCGACCGCGACGGCAACCCGGCCGTGACGGCCGAGATGACCGAGCGGACCCTGCGGATCCAGGCCGACCACGTCCTCCACGGCTATGAGGCGGTCGCGCTGCGGCTCATGCAGACCGTGTCGGCCGCCACGTCATCGGGGCGCCTGGCCCGGCCCCTGGCGAACCGTCTGGCGCGCGACGCCGATGCCCTGCCGGAGACGGATCGGCAACTACGCCGGCGATTCCCTGACGAGCCGTACCGCCAGCGGTTCGGTTTCATCGCCGAGCGGCTCCGGCGGACACGGGTGACGCTGGCCGACGGCACGGGTCCGCGCTCGGGCCATTACGACAGCGCCGAAGATCTTGACGTGGAGCTGGCCGAGATCCAGGCTGCGCTCGTCGACGATGGCCTGGAGCGCGTCGCCTGGGGCGAGGTCGCCGAGCTGCGCTGGCAGCTCGCGACGTTCGGGTTCCATCTCGCGTCACTCGAGGTCCGCCAGCACGCCGCCGTCCACCGGGCCGCGCTTGCAACGCTCGACCGTGCGTCGGATACGCCTGACGCTGACCTGGCCCTCGAGGTCGCCCCGGGCGTCGCGCTTGGTGAGGTGCTGGCCACGTTCCGGTCCATCGTGGCGCTCCAGGAGCGCTTCGGCGAGGAGGCCAGCCGGCGGGTCGTGGTCTCGTTCACCGCGGAGGCCAGCGACGTGACCGACGTCCTGCGGCTCGCGGACATCGCGCTCGAACGGAGTGCGACCGGCGAGCGGCGAGGCGACGGCCCGGGGGGCGGCGGCCCGGAGAGCGCTGCCCCGCGTCTCGACGTCGTTCCCTTGTTCGAATCCTCCGACGCGCTTGCCCGCGCCGGGCCCATCCTCGACGAGCTGCTGCGCGCCCCCGCCTACCGAGCCCACCTCGCGACCCGCGGCAACCGCCAGGAGGTGATGCTCGGCTATTCGGACTCGAACAAGGAGTCGGGGTTCCTCGC
>CAZFXH010000318.1:0-3582 GCA_964522905.1 uncultured Anaerolineaceae bacterium | reverse complement strand
GTGATGGAGGTGATGAGCGTTACCGTGCTGCCCGCGGAAGAGGAGCCGTCCGAAACCCTCGACGGCGAACCGGCCGGGGTGGGCGATGGCACCGCATCGGACTGGCTGCCCGGGATCCGCGACGAGCACGACGATTCGCCTGGCGGCTCGGGCCGCTGGATCGAGCGACCCACCTGGGACCGCACGGTCACGCCGAACATCCGCAGGCGCACCGGGCAGCGACCGAGCCGACGCCGGCCATAGCCGCGGGGCCGCCCGACGTCTTCGACGGATAGCATGCCCGGGTGACGAACGAGGGATTCGCGAGAGCACGGCGCACGAAGCTGGTCTGCACGATCGGGCCGGCCACCGCATCCCGGATCGACGAGCTCGTCGCGGCCGGTATGGACATCGCCCGTCTCAACTTCTCGCACGGCACGCCTTCCGCCCGAGCTGCGAGCGCGGCTCGGATCCGTTCCGCCGGAGCGTCCGCATCGAGGCCCGTGGCGGTGCTCGCCGACCTGGCGGGCCCGAAGGTCCGGCTCGGCGAACTGGCCGGCGGGGCTGCGACGCTCGTGACCGGCAGACGATTCACGTTGCGGCCCGGCCCGACGACTCGGTCCGCGGCCGGGGCAGCCCCGGGCGACGGGCGGGGTGTCGGTGTCAACTACCCCCGCCTCGCTGCGGATGTACGGGCCGGCGACACGATCCTGCTCGCAGATGGCGCCGCACAGCTCCGAGTCACGACGGTCCACGTCGACGTAGAGACCGAGATCGTTCGAGGCGGCACGATCCGCTCGCGCCAGGGCGTCAGCATCCCGTCGGAGCGACTGTCAGCCCCGGCGCTCACCCGCAAGGACCGCGCGGATCTTCCTCGGGCCCTCGCACTCGGTGCGGACTACGTCGCGCAGTCATTCGTGCGGAAAGCCGACGACGTCCGGGAGCTCCGCGCCCTCATCGGCGAAGGCGGCCCGCCGATCGTGGCGAAGATCGAAACCCGCCGTGCTGTCGACGAATTCGACGCCATCCTCGATGTCGTCGCGGCCGTGATGATCGCCCGGGGCGACATGGGCGTAGAGCTGCCCTACGAGGAAGTGCCGATCATCCAGAAGCAGCTGGTCCGCCGCGCCCTGGATCGCGGGATCCCCTCGATCGTCGCGACGCAGATGCTGGAGTCGATGGTCGCCTCCCCGCGTCCGACCCGGGCGGAGGCGAGCGACGTAGCGAACGCGGTCTTCGACGGCGCGGACGCGATCATGCTCTCGGGGGAGACCGCGATCGGGCGATTCCCCGTCCTCGCCGCAGAGGCCGCGGTCCGGATCATCCGCCTGTGCGAAGAGCAGGGGACCGCCCACCTGGCGGCGGGGGCCGCGGAACTCACGGCTGGCGATGCGGGCGCCCTCGCGTTCGCGGCCGTGGCGCTTGCACGGGCGGACCATGAGATCGCCGCGATCGCGTGTTACACGCGGTCCGGGCGGACTGCGCGGATCCTCTCCGCGCTCCGACCCAGGGTGCCGATCTTCGCCTACTCCTCGGATGCCGGAGTGGTTGCCCGACTCGCACTCGTCCACGGCGTGATCCCGCGAACCTGCGTGGGCCCGACCGACGTGACGGCGAGGCTGGGCCTCCTGGCCTGGCTTCTGGGCGAGGCGGACGACCTGCCGAGGAGTGCGGCCGTCGTCCTCGTTGCGTCCACCGCGCAACCGGGCAGCGGACCTAACCTGCTGGAGGTCCATCGGCTGCCGGCTTGAATCACGGGCTGCCGCGGACACAAGTGCCGACCGCGAACACCTGTTCGAAATGCCGTCGTTCCGGTAGACTTCCTTCGTGCCCCAGGATCAGCTCGTCGTTCGCGGAGCGCGTGAACACAATCTCAAGGATGTAACGGTCGCCTTTCCTCGTGACCGCCTCGTCGTCATCACGGGCCTGTCCGGCTCCGGCAAGTCCAGCCTGGCCTTCGACACGATCTATGCCGAGGGCCAGCGCCGCTATGTCGAGAGCCTGTCGGCCTATGCCCGCCAGTTCCTCGGGCAGATGGAGAAGCCGGACGTCGACCAGATCGACGGGCTGAGCCCCGCCATCTCGATCGACCAGAAGGGCGCGAGCCGCAACCCGCGCTCGACGGTCGGGACGGTGACCGAGATCTACGACCACCTGCGCCTGCTGTTCGCGCGGATCGGCATCCCGCACTGCCCCAACGGCCACGCGATCGAGCGGCAGAGCGTCCAGCAGATCGTGGACCAGGTGCTGGCGCTGCCGGAAGGCACTCGCCTCCTCGTGCTGGGCCCGCTGATCAAGGACCGCAAGACGGAGGGCGACCGGATCGTCGACACCGCTCGCCGGCAGGGCTTCGTCCGTGTCCGCGTCGACGGGGAGCTCCACGACATCGCCGACGCCCCCAAGCTGGACAAATACAAGCGCCATTCGATCGAGGTCGTCGTCGACCGTTACGTCGTGCGGCATGCCGAGGCGCCGGAAGACGCGACGCGCGACGAGGCCGGCCGTCCGATCGATCCGGAGACCGGTGCCCCGATGCTCGACCCCGATGCGGCGCGGCTGGCCGATTCGATCGAGACGGCCCTCCGCCTGGGCGAGGGCGTTGTGCTCATCGCCCCGGCGCCGCGCGAGGGCGAGCCACCGGAGCTCGAGGAGCAGCGCTACAGCGAGAAGTACAGCTGCCCGTACGACGGCTTCACGATCGACGAGCTCGAGCCGCGCAACTTCTCGTTCAACTCGCCACACGGTGCCTGCCCGACCTGCGCCGGCCTCGGCACGAAGCTCGAGATCGATCCCGCGATCCTGATCCCGCGGCCCGAGAAGAGCCTCGGGGAGGGAGCGCTCGGGATCGGCGGCCTCCTGTCCACGGACGCCTCATGGCGGATGAAGATCATCGAGGCCGTGTGCAAGGCCCACGGCTGGGACTACGGGTCGCCGGTCCGCAAGCTGCCCAAGGAAGCGCTCGATTACCTGCTCTACGCGAAGAAGGACCAGGAGCGGGTCCTCGTGCGCTACCGGCACGAACGCGGGGAGAGCACGTACAAGGCCAACTTCGAGGGGATCATCACCAACCTCGAACGGCGCTACCGCGAGTCCGAGTCCGACTACGTCAAGACCGAGATCGAGAAGCTGATGGTCAGCAAGCCGTGCCCCACGTGCGGGGGCAAGCGGCTGCGACCCGAGATCCTCGCCGTCACGATCGGCGATCGGGACATCTGGGACATCTCGACGATGTCCATCAAGGACGCCCTCCGCTGGGCGGGCGGCCTGCACGCCAAGCTGAACGAACGCGAGCGAGCGATCGCCGCGCAGGTCGTCAAGGAGATCGACGCCCGGCTGGGGTTCCTCGTGGACGTGGGGCTCGATTACCTAACCATGGACCGCACGAGCGTGACCCTGTCCGGCGGTGAGGCCCAGCGGATCCGGCTCGCGACGCAGATCGGAACCACCCTGATGGGGGTGTTGTACATCCTGGACGAGCCGTCGATCGGGCTCCACCAGCGCGATAACGCGAAGCTCATCGCGACGCTCACCCGCCTGCGGGACCTTGGGAACACGGTCCTGGTCGTCGAGCACGACGAGGAGACCATCCGGACGGCGGACTGG
>CAZFXH010000317.1:0-3272 GCA_964522905.1 uncultured Anaerolineaceae bacterium | reverse complement strand
ATCGCCGTCGCGTTCGACCAGCCCGTCTACCCGAGCTCGCCGCGGGAGGTGGTGGCCGAGGCGACCGCGCGGACGCATCGCTGGGCGGAGCGGTCGCTCGCCGCCCACACCCGTGAGGACCAGGCCATGTTCGGGATCGTCCAGGGCGGGCTGGACCCCGAGCTGCGCGAGGCGTCGACCCGTTTCATCGCCGCGCTGCCGTTCGATGGGATCTGCATCGGTGGCCTGGCCGGCGACGAGACGCCCGAGCAGCGCGACGCCGCGCTCGATGTCGCCATCCCGCTGCTGGCGGACGACCCGCGGCCGCGCTACCTCATGGGCCTCGGCTCGCCGGCCGACCTGCTGGAGGCGGTGCACCGTGGGGTCGACCTGTTCGACAGCGTGCTCCCGGCGCGGGTGGCACGGAACGGCCAGCTGTGGGTCCCGGGCGGTCGATTGAATCTGCGCAACCGCGCCCACCTCGACGATCCGGCGCCGGTCCAGGAGGGCTGCCCGTGCCTGTTGTGCCGGCGATTCTCGCGCGCCTACCTGGCCCATCTGTTCCGGGCCAAGGAGCTGCTGGCATACCGGCTCGCGACTTGTCACAACCTGACCTTCACCCTAGACTTCATGGTCAGGATCCGAGCCTCGATCCGGGCCGGAACGTTCCCCGCCGACATGACCGATCTCCGCACGCGCGCGGGCAGGGTAAGTGGTGGTGAAGTCGCGGAGCAGTCCGCGTGAAGGATCGGTCGGTACGCTGCATGACAACCCGGAGGCGAAGCGATGGGCTCGCGAGATCGACCCGGCAAGGAGCTCAAGAAGAAGAAGAAGGCCAAGTTGGCCGAACCGGGCGGCCTCGCGCCGCTGTCGGACTCACCCCAGAACGTCGAGGTGATCCGGAAGCCACGCAAGGAGAAGCCAGTCGTCGTCGAGGACGACACGGAAGAAGGCTGATCGACGGGACGGGACGCCATCGTGGCTGCTCCGCTGACCGATCGAGCCGATCGATGAGGAGCGTGACGAACGGATGGCGATGACGGACGAGCGGACGGCGGAGCGGGCGCTCGCGGAGCGGGGCAAGGCAGTGGATGCCGCCCTCTCGGCGATCGAGAAGCAATTCGGGCGCGGCGCGATCATGAAGCTCGGATCGGCCGAGCGGCAGGCGGTCGATTCGATCCCGACCGGGTCCATCGCGCTCGACCTGGCGCTGGGCGTCGGTGGCATCCCGCGCGGACGGATCACGGAGATCTTCGGCCCGGAGTCCTCGGGTAAGACGACGGTATGCCAGCACGTGCTCGCGGAGGCCCAGGCCCGTGGCGGCGTCGTCGCCTTCATCGACGTCGAGCACGCGCTCGATCCTGCCTACGCCCGCGCGTGCGGCGTCAACGTGGATGAGCTGCTCGTCTCGCAGCCGGACACCGGGGAGCAGGCGCTCGAGATCACCGAGACCCTGATCCGCTCCGGCGGCATCGATTGCGTCGTCGTGGACTCGGTCGCGGCGCTCGTACCACGGGCGGAGATCGAGGGCGAGATGGGCGACTCGTTCGTCGGCATCCAGGCTCGACTGATGAGCCAGGCCCTGCGCAAGCTGACCGGCGCTGTGTCGCGCTCCAACACGGCGCTCGTCTTCACGAACCAGTTGCGCGAGAAGATCGGGGTCATGTTCGGCAACCCGGAGGTCACGCCAGGCGGCCGCGCGCTGAAGTTCTACGCCTCGGTCCGGCTGGACATCCGCCGCGTGGAGACCATCAAGACCGGCACGGAATCGGTGGGCAACCGGGCGCGCGTGAAGGTCGTCAAGAACAAGGTCGCTGCACCGTTCCGGGTCGCCGAGTTCGACATCATGTACGGCGAGGGCATCTCCAAGGAGGGCGGCCTGCTGGACGTGGGCGTCGCGATGGACGTCGTCTCCAAGACGGGGGCATGGTTCAACTTCGGGGAGACGCGCCTGGGCCAGGGTCGCGAGGCATCCAAGGATTTCCTCAAGACGAGCCCAGAGATCGCCGCTGAGATCGATCGCCAGATCCGCGGCAAGATCAACGAGGTCCCGATCCCCGTCGAGGGCATCGAAGAGGCCCAGTAGGCCGGCGTGGCCGGCCGTCCAGCGCGGCGGGAGTCGTTCGCCGAGCGACGGGAGCGGCGGGCGGCCGTCGATGACCCGGCCGTGTTGCTCGAGGCGGCGGCGCGCTTCCTCGAGGTGCGGTCGCGCTCGGTGTCTGAGGTGCGGCGGCGCCTGGGTGGAGCGGGCTATCGGTCAGACCTCGTCGATGGCGCGATCGCGCGAATGACCGAGCTCGGGATGCTCGACGACGAGGCGTTCGCGCGGACCTGGGTGGAGTCGCGCGACCGGGCCCGGCCGCGCGGTGAGCGGGCCATCCGCGAAGAGCTGCGCCTGAAGGGGATCGACCGCGAGACCGTCGACCTCGTGCTCGGGGAGCGGCGCGATCGGGCGCTGGCGTCGAGCGACGCCGATGGCGGGAACGACGACGGCAAGCCGCCAAGCGCGGACCGGACCGCCGCAGAACGACTCCTCGCGAAGAACGCCAGGACCCTGGCCCGGGTCGCGGATCCGCACCGGCGCCGTCAGCGTGCGTACGCGCTGCTCGCGCGCCACGGGTTCGATCCGGAGACGTGTCGCGAGGTCGCGGCGACGCTGACGGAGGCCACGGAGGACGTCTCGGGCTGACACCGCCGGGCGTCTGCCGGCCCGACGTTGTCATGCGTCACCGCCGCCCCGTTGTCACGCGTCACCGCCAACGACCCCACTGCCCGCCACCCCACCTCCCCGGTTCCACCCACTTCAGTCCGGCCGTCCGGGGCGAGTTCTGAACCAAGGTCAGGGGACCTCGCGGGGCGGTGCCCGCCGATACTCACCCAAGGGCCGCGCGGCCCACCGGCGTATGCCGGCGCAATCATCTTTTCAGCCGGGGCGAGAGGTAGTGCATCGAATGACGAAACGACGATCGACGTGGCTTGGCGCGAGCGGAGCCCTGTTCCTGATCCTGTCCCTGAGCGGCGTGGCCGCCGGCGCGGTGCCGCCGGATGCGGTGCCCGATGTGGTCGTTGATACGACTGCTACGTTCGAGGACATCGACGGCAACGGGATCGACGACGATTGCCAGGACGTCGAGGCTGTCGCCGATGAGGACGCTGCTCGTGCCGAGCTGCTGACCGTCGATACCGACGCGAACGGCGTCATCTCCACGACCGAAGCCGCCCACAGCGACTGGATCGGTGGCGCGAACTGCAACCACGGTGGTTATGTCAGCTGGATCGCCCACCAGGATGTC
>CAZFXH010000316.1:0-2742 GCA_964522905.1 uncultured Anaerolineaceae bacterium | reverse complement strand
GGAACGGCTGGAGGCGCTGCGGCCGGCAGGCGCGCAGCCCTCGCAGCGCATCGGCCTCTCGGCCACCCAGCGGCCGCTCGACGCGATCGCCCGGTTCCTCGGCGGCATCGGGCCGGATCGCGAGGTCACCATCGTCGATGCGGGCGCCCGAAAGCCGCTCGACCTCCAGGTCGTCGTGCCTGTCGATGACATGAGCGCCATCGGCGACGTCCTGCCGCAGGAGCAGCAACCCGGCGGCCCGGCCATCAGCCCGGACCTGCGGACCAGCATCTGGCCGGCGATCCACCCCCGGATCCTCGAGCTCATCAGGAGCCACACAAGCACGATCGTCTTCACGAACAGTCGCCGCCTGAGCGAGCGGCTGGCCCAGCGACTCAATGAGCTGGCCGGCGAGGAGCTCGTCCGTGCCCACCACGGCAGCATCGCGCGTGAACAACGACTCGAGATCGAGGAGGAACTCAAGGCCGGACGCCTCCCCGCGCTGGTCGCCACATCGAGCCTCGAGCTCGGCATCGACATGGGCGCCGTCGACCTCGTCATCCAGGTCGAGAGCCCGACGAGCGTCGCGCGTGGCCTCCAGCGCGTTGGCCGGGCCGGTCACCAGGTCGGCGCGCCGAGCAAGGGCGTCATCTTCCCGAAGTACCGCGGCGACCTGCTGGAGGTCGCCGTCGTCACGAGGCGTATGCATGAGGGCGCGATCGAGGCGACGAGGATCCCGCGCAGCCCACTCGACGTCCTCGCCCAGCAGCTCGTCGCGATGACCGTGATGGACCGCTGGACCGGCGACCAGATCCTTCGAACGGTCACCAGGGCGGCACCGTACGAAACCCTCACGCGCGACGTGCTCGATGGCGTGCTGGGCATGCTCGCTGGCGCCTACCCGTCCGACGAATTCGCCGAGCTCAAGCCGCGCATGGTCTGGGACCGCGTCACCGACACCATCGAGGGGCGGCGTGATGCCCGGGTCGTCGCGGTGACGAGCGGTGGCACCATCCCGGACCGCGGCCTCTTCGGCGTGTTCATGGAGGGCGAGGCCGGAACTCCCGGGCGACGCGTCGGCGAGCTCGACGAGGAGATGGTCTACGAGCTCCGCGCCGGCATGCACGGGGACGTCATCGTGCTGGGAGCGAGCAGCTGGCGCGTCCTCGAGATCGGGCACGACCGCGTCACGGTCAGCCCGGCGCCCGGCATCCCCGGCAAGCTTCCGTTCTGGAAGGGCGACGCGGTGGGCCGTCCGATCGAGCTCGGTCGGGCGATGGGGGCCTTCATCGGCGAGATGGAATCCGACCTCGGCCGCGGCGCCAAGGGCCGTCGCGACGCCACGCAGCGACTGCGCGAGTACCACGACCTCGACGAGCGGGCGGCCGAGAACCTCGTCGCCTACCTCGAGGACGAGCGCGAGGCCACGGGCGCCCTCCCGACGGACAAGCGGGTCGTCGTCGAGCGCTTCCGCGACGAGCTGGGCGACTGGCGGCTCACGCTCCTGACCCCGTTCGGTGGGCGCGTCCACGCGCCCTGGTCCCTGGCGATCGAGGCCAGGCTGCAGGAACGGCTTGGCCTGGAGGTCCAGACCATCTGGTCCGACGATGGCATCGCGATCCGCATGCCGGAAGGGGAGGCCAGTCTCGACGGCGTCGAGGAACTGCTCTTCCCCGCCGCCGAGGACGTCGAGGATCTGGTCGTCGGCCAGGTGGCGAACTCTGCCCTCTTCGCGAGCCGCTTCCGCGAGAATGCGGCGCGGGCCTTGCTGCTGCCCCGTCGACGGCCGGGCACCCGGACGCCGCTGTGGCAGCAGCGCCAGCGCGCGGCGGACCTGCTGGCGGTCGCCAGCCGCTACGGCAGCTTTCCGATCCTCGTCGAGACCTACCGAGAGTGCCTGTCGGACGTCTTCGATCTCGATGCGCTGCGCGAGATCCTCGGTGGCATCTCGAGCCGCGAGATCACCGTACACGGGGTCGAGACTCCGAAGGCGAGCCCGTTTGCGAGCAGCCTCCTGTTCGACTACGTCGCCGCGTACATGTACGACGGCGACACGCCGTTGGCGGAGCGCCGGGCCGGGGCGCTCACCCTCGACCGTGACCTGCTGCGTGAGCTGCTCGGGCAGGAGGAGCTGCGGGAGCTGCTGGACCCGGACGCGCTCGCCGACCTCGAGCTGTCGCTGCAGGCCCTCGTCGAGGACCGCCAGGCGACGACGCTCGACCAGGTGCACGACCTGTTGCGACGCCTGGGGGACCTGTCCGCCGACGAGGTGGGTGCCCGGACCGCGGGCGGTGCCCCCGTCGCCGTTCCGTGGCTTGCCGAGCTGGAGTCGGCCCGGCGAGCCGTCCGCGTCCGGATCGCCGGCGACGAGCGCTGGATCGCCATCGAGGACGTCGCGCGCTACCGCGACGGCGTGGGCGTGACGGCGCCGGTGGGCGTGCCGTCCGCATTCCTGGTGCCGGCGGCGGGCGCGCTCGACGGGCTGCTGGCGCGCTACGCCAGAACGCATGGCCCGTTCCTGACCCCCGATCCTTCGCGGCGCTGGGGCCTGCCGGTTGGGATCGTCGGCGACGCCCTGGAGCGCCTGCTTGCCAACGGTTCGCTCCTTCTGGGCGAGTTCCGGCCGGGCGGTGCGGAGCGGGAGTGGTGCGAGCCGGATGTCCTGCGCCTGCTGCGCCGGCGGTCCCTCGCTCGCCTGCGCCGCGAGGTGGAGCCCGTCGATCCGGACGCGCTCGGCCGCTTCCTTCCAGCGTGGCACGGGGT
>CAZFXH010000315.1:0-2684 GCA_964522905.1 uncultured Anaerolineaceae bacterium | reverse complement strand
CCACGCCCGGCCCGGCTGCCCGGCGGCCGGGTGCGCCTGCCGGGCCTCTTGCGGTTGCAGGAGGCCGAGTCCTGGCTCGGGGTGCGGTGGGGTGGAGATGCCGTCACGGTGGGCGGCCGGGTCGTCGAGGCCCTCGGCCGGCTGCCGATCCACGGCGAGCGGACGGTGATCGACGGCGTCGAGGTCGAGGTGGAAGACGTGCGGGGCCGGGCGATCGTCTCCGTGCTCGCCCGGCCCGTCGGCGGCCCGGGAGCCCGCGAGTGATTGCCGTCCTGGCGATCGCGGGCCTCATCGTGCTCAACGGGCTCTACGTCGCCGCCGAGTTCGGGATCATCGGCGCCCCGCGGGCTGCGGTGGCGCGCCAGGCGGCGGCCGGGCACCGTCGAGCCCGCATCGTGCTCCGGATCCTGGAGGACCCGCGCCGCCTCGATCAGTACATCGCCACCGCGCAGCTCGGCATCACCGCGGCGAGCATCGGGCTCGGCATGTACGGCGAGCACGTGCTGGCGGAGTGGCTCGGCCGCCGGCTCGCCGGGTTCGGGGCGCTTGGCCCCACCCTGGCCCAGGGGATGGCGAGCGGCATCGCGGTGGCCGTCTTGACCTACGGGCACATCGTGCTCGGCGAGATGGTGCCGAAGTCGCTCGCGCTCCACTACCCCGAGCGGACCGCGTTCGCGGTCACCCCGCCGATGCTGTGGACGCGGACCGCCCTCTACCCGCTGGTGATGGGCCTCAACGCGGTGGGGAACGCCCTCCTGCGGGCGGCCGGCATCCGCCGGAGCTCCACGGGGAGTGAGCAGACGCACACGGCCGAGGAGCTGCGGGCGATTGTCGAGGAGAGCGAGCGAGGCGGCCTGCTGGAGCGCCAGGCGGGCCGGCTGCTGCGGGAGCTCTTCGAGTTCGGGGAGCTCACCGCGGGCGAGGTCATGGTACCTCGTGTGCAGATCGTCGGGGTACGTCGCGGCGCGACGCACCAGGAGATCGCCGAGGCGCTCCGCACGGCGAGACACACGCGCTACCCGGTCTACGACCGCGACCTCGACCACATCGTCGGCATGGTGCACGTCAAGGATCTCCTGCGCCGGCTGCTCGCCGGCGAGCCCCTGCGGATCGACGAGGTGCGCTCGGTACCGTTCGTCCCGGAGACCTCGACCCTCGACGCCGTCCTCGACGTCATGCGACGCGAGCGCAGCGAGATGCTGGTCGTGCTCGACGAGCACGGCGGCACCGCGGGGCTCCTCACGACCGAAGACCTCAGCGAGGAGGTGGTCGGGGAGATCGAAGAGGGCCGGCCGGCGACCTCGCCGGTGTGGACCGACGCCGAGGGACGCGTGCGCGCGGCCGGCACCGCCCGGATCGACGAGGTCGGCGAGCGGTTCGGGATGGCGCTGGACCACCCGGACGTGGACACGGTGAGCGGGCTCGTCCTCGCGCTCCTCGACCGCCCGCCGCGCTCCGGCGATGTGGTGGCCTACGGCGGTTTGCGGTTGGAGGTGACGGAGCTCGCGGGCCGCGGCGTGAGGGAATGCGTGATCACACGCGCCCCGGCGGAGCATCAGCCCCGCTGATCGGGATGAGTCCCCACGTGACCGGGCACGGCGGCCCGCCGACCTGTCGCAGCAGCCCTCGCTCGTCCGGTGTCTCGCTGGGCATCGCCCCTCGTGGTAGGCCCGCTAGCCACCGGGCTCGCCTCGCATCGAGAATGCCTTCAGCGCTGCCAGCCAGGCCGTCGCAGTGAGCACATGACGACCGTGGTTCAGGAGCAGCCATTGCGACAGGGTTGCCTCGACCTCGGCTTGGGGGATGGTCTCGGCGCCCATCAGCCGGACCATCGTCGGGATGAAGTATGCGAAGGTCGCAATCCGCTCCACGATGACGACGGCGACCGCGCCCAACCACCAATGCCGCCTCGGCCCCTGGTCCAGCCAGGCGACGACTGCGCTCACCAGCGTGAGGACGGTCAGGGGCACTGTCGTCACATAGACCCAGAACATGAGGCCGGTATTGGGCCAGGAGCGCGGCGGGATGTTCGCCCACTGCGGGATGACGACCCTGGCCTCGTAGATGCCGGCGCCGAAGGCGATGCCGAGGTTGAGGACGAGCAGCCATAACAAGACTCGCGCGAGCCTGGGTGTCATCGACGCCGGCCCCGTGGCAATGCCGAGAACTTCCCGTGGTTGAGCCCCGTGTTCGTGGCCGGGAGTCTACTGCGCTCGCGGAGCCCCTGCGCGGCGCCAGTCTCGGACGTACTTCAGCAGGAGCCCGCTCGCGAGTAGCAGGTCCGCGAGCAGCTCGCATGGTTCCTCGAGCGGATAGCGGAAGATCGGATGACGCGTGCTCAGCAACGTGTCGTCGACGTCGAGGTTCGCCATCCCGTTCGCGGTGGCCGGGCTGCTCGGGCTCGGGCTGATCTGGTCCCGCGGCTACCTGACGGTGGGCTTCATCCGGCGGCCCGCATCCACGGTGCACCGGCCAGGACGCCGCCCGCCGCGCCCGAGCGAGCACCCGGGAACTCCGATGTCGTGTCACGCATCCGTAGCAATCTAGCACGGCGTCGACCCCGCCCGGCACGGTCTCCGCGGGACAGGATGATCGCGCACGCGCCGGTCGAAGCCTACCGTTCAGCGGCCCGCGGGCCGTCGAGGATGCGCCGCGGGAGCAGCGGGCCGTATCTGATGAGTCCG
>CAZFXH010000314.1:0-3849 GCA_964522905.1 uncultured Anaerolineaceae bacterium | reverse complement strand
GTCGGGCTGCGTGTTCCACACGCGCTGCCCGCGCGTGATCGCCGGCCTGTGCGAGGTGACCGTCCCGCCGCTGCTCGAGGTCGAGCCTGGGCACATGATGGCCTGTCACATCCCGCTCGAGGAGCTGCGCCGGTTGCAGCGAAAGGACCCACTGCCGGTCGCAAGCGTCGTGGACGGCGAGCCCCCCGCGTCCCAAGTCTCGGTGAGCACCGGTGATCCGGCCGAGCCTGGGATCGAGGATCGACCCGAGTGACCCTGAAGTGCGCCCAGCGGCTCTAACGACGAAGCAGCGACCGCGCGGACCCCGTCGTTCGTCATCTGGAGCGCCAACCGGCCGTTTCGACGAGCCCGGTGTCATTCCTGCGCCGGATGCGCCGCCTGACGGCCACTCGACGAAGCTCGTTCGTCACTAGCGCCGCCCGGCGGCGGGCCGGCCGCGACCTAACGCGCGAAGGTCTCGAGCAGCATCGAGACGAACTTCGGCGCGTCCGCATCGAAGGCGACGAAGGCGTTGGGCTCACGCCCGAACCGGCCATGCCGATCGATGACGGTCCGTCCGACGGTGAGCTCGCCGCGCGTCTCCACCTCGACATGGGCGGGCTGCCCCGTCACCACGGTCGGGTCGACGAGATAGGCGATGCACAGGGCATCGTGAACCGGCGCGCTGTTGGCCCTCTCCATGGGCTGGAGCTCGTCGTAGGCAGCGATCCGACCTTCGATGAAGTCCGCCGCGGCGTCCCCCGCCGGTGTCCCGAGGTCGCGCAGCCGCCGGCAATCCTCGAGCGAGACGAGGGCTCGGTGTGTCGCATCAAGCGGCACGAGCACGAGGTTCTGCAACCCGGCGCCGAACACCACGGCCGCCGCCTCCGGATCGACCCAGGTGTTGAACTCGGCTGACGGCGTGGTGTTCCCGATCTCGTGGGCGCCGCCCATGATCACCGTCTGGGGGATCCGATCGACGATCCGCGGCTCGAGCCGGATCGCCGTGGCGATGTTCGTCAGCGGCCCGACCGGCACCAGCGCGATCGGGTCGGTCGCGGCCATGTAGGTCTCGACCAGGAACTCCACTGCTCGTGGCGCCTGCTTGCTCGATCGTGGGGCCGGGATGGGCAGCTCGAGGCCGTGCATGCTGCCCTTGCGGTGCAGGATCTCCCGCGGAACGGGGAAGTCGTCCCGCACGAGCGGCGTCGCAGCTCCCTCGTACACCGGGATGCCCAGACCGAGGAGATCGAACACGCGCAGGGTGTTGTCGGTGCAATGGACGACCGGGTTGTTGCCGTTCACCGTCGTGGCGGCCACGAGATCGAGAGTGGGGTGCAGTGCCGCGAGCATGAGGGCGACGGCGTCGTCCGTGCCGGTGTCGACGTCGAGGATCAGCTTCCGGCGAGCGCCCAAGCCGCGGTCGCCTAGACGTCCGAGTCGGGAAAGCTCGCCTTGCGCTGGTCCATCCAGGCCACGAGCTCCTCGTGGACCGCCTCGTCAAGGCGTGGCTCCTCGTATTCCGCGAGGCGTCGCTTCCAGGCGGCGTTGGCACGTTCGGCCGCGTCGTGGCCGCCGTTGAGCTCCCACTGCTCGAAGCTGTTGTTGTCCGACAGCTCCGAGCGCCAGAACGCGTTCTCGAAGTTGGCGAGCGTGTGTGGCGAGCCGAGGAAGTGCTGGCCGGGGCCTCCATCGAGCATCGCCTGCAGCGCGAGGCCGTTCTCGGACAGGTCGACGCCGCCGAGATACGCCCCCGCCATCGAAGCCTGGTCTTCGTCGAGCATGAACTTCTCGTAGCCGATGGCGAGCCCACCCTCGAGCCATCCGGCGGTGTGCAGGTTGAAGTTCACGCCGGCTTGCATCGTGGCCATGAAACTGATGGCGCTCTCGTAGGCCGCCTGGTAGTCGGGCAGCTTGGAGGCCGTGAAGTTGCCGCCGCTGCGGAACGGTACGCCGAGCCGCCGCGCGAGCGCTGCCAGCACGAACAGCACGAGCTGCGGCTCGGGGGTCCCGAACGTCGGCGCACCCGTCTGCATCGACATCGATGACGCGAACGAGCCGAAGATGACCGGCGCCCCGGGCCGCACGATCTGGCAGAACGCCATGCCGGCGAGCGCCTCCGCCAGGGTCTGGGTCGCGGACGCGGCCACGGTGACCGGCGCCATCGCGCCACCCAGGATGAACGGGGTGATCAGCATGATCTGGTTGTTCTCGGCGTAGACCTTGGCCGAGCCCAGCATGTTGAAGTCCCACGACATCGGGGAGTTCGCGTTGGCGAGGCCCATGATCACGTGCTCGGTCTCAAGGGTCTCGGGCCCGAACGCGATCTTCGCCATGTCGACCGAATCCTGGGCCCGACTCGGGTGCGTGACCGAGCCCATGAACGCCTTGTCGGTGTAGCGGATATGGCTGTAGACCATCTCGAAATGGCGCTTGTTGACCGGCAGGTCGGTGGGCTCGCACAAGGTGCCGCCGCCGTGATGGAGGGTCGTGCTCGTGTAGGTCAGCTTCACGAAGTTGCGGAAGTCCTCGACTGTGGCGTAGCGCCGGCCGTCGTCGAGGTTGTGGATGAACGGCGAGCCGTAAGTCGGGACGAGGACCACGTGCGGATCGCCGATGACGACGCTGCGCTCGGGGTTGCGGGCACGCTGCGTGAAGCTGCGGGGCGCCGTGGCCTGAACCAGGGAGCGGCACATGCCGCGCTCGAACCGGACGCGTGAGCCCTGGACGTCGGCGCCTGCCGCACGGAAGATCTCGACCGCCTCGGGGTAGTTGACGACCTCGATACCGACTTCCTGGAGGAGGGTGTCCGCGTTGTGCTCGATGGCCTCGAGGCCCTCTGTGCCGACCACCTCGACCGGGGGCAGATTGCGGGTCAGATAGGGCAGGTGCTCCATCGCCCGGGCCAGCCGCTCGGCCTGGCGGGCGGTCCGGCCGCGGCGACCCGTGCGCGGTTCGGGGGCTTGCGTCGTGGTCATCGGCGTCACCTTACATCCTCGTCCGGGCCGAGGTCGTGTTCGCGCCGGTCACAGCCGCAGGGCGAGCTCGCGCCCCTCGTAGAACGCGAGGCTCGCGCGGCGGGGCGCGACGCAATCGCCGATCCCGTGGAACGCGACCCCCGCGGCGGTCAGCTCGCTCGCCAGCGACGTCTCCGCGACGGGCGTCTCGGCGATGACCAGGGTGTCCGCCGCGAGACGATCGCTGTCGCCGGAGGTCGTCGAGCGGGTCGTGGCTCCGTCCTCGTCCCAGGCCAGGACGACCGTGTTCGGACGCGTGACGCCGCCGGCTGCCGCGTACCGGCCCCGGAGCGGCACGTCCGCCGCGCTGTGGAACAGGCCGCCGCCCACGACAGCGGCCGACGTGACGATCGTGACCTCGTGGCCGGCCTCGGCGAGATACAGCGCCGTCCCGAGCCCGCGCCAATCGCCGAGGTCGTCGAGCACGAGGACCCGGGCGCCCACGTCCGCCCGGCCGTCGAGCACGTCGTGGATCGCGACGGCGTCGGGGCGGTCCGCTCCCGGCAGGCGATCGACCGTCGGCAGGGCCCGCTGGAACCCCGCCCTGGCCGGCCGGGCGCCCGTGGCGAGCACCACCTCATCCGCGCCAACGGCGGAAACCCCCGCGGCGGTCGCCGCCGTCCCGAGGCCGACCTCGACGCCGAGCGCCTCGAGACGCCGCTCGTACCAGGCCAGCAGGTCGCGGATCTGGTTCCGCGATGGTTGGCGACCCGCGAGCCGGAACTGCCCGCCGAGCTCGGAGCCGCGTTCGAGGAGGGTCACTCGGTGGCCGCGCTCGGCCGAGACCCGGGCGGCTTCCAGGCCTGCGGGCCCGCCCCCGACCACGAGCACGCTGCGCGGCGTCGCGGCCGCC
>CAZFXH010000313.1:0-6380 GCA_964522905.1 uncultured Anaerolineaceae bacterium | reverse complement strand
GCGAAGAACCCGCGCTGCGTCCGCTCCACGTCCGTCCCCGGGACCACGAACGTCTGCTCGTACACGTAGACGGACGGGTGTGCGTCCTTGCGCAGCGTCCCGTCGGAGCGCCAGGCGGCGAGAGTCCGGGCCGCGCGCCGGTAGCGGTCTTCGGGCTCGTCGCCGGGCATTTCGACGGGCATGTCCAGGCCGACGACGTTCGCCGGGTGGCGAGCCTCGAGCGTGATCCGCAGGTCCGGCCCGATGACGTCGTAGGGCGGCGCGACGACGAGGCCCGGCTCGCCCACCACGGATCGGTCGAAACGGAGCGCGCGGAACGGTCTGACCTCGGGCACGGACTCCTCGGGATGGCGGCGCGCTGGCCGACGGGTGACGGGACGCCCCCATCGTACGATAGGTCCCGCTTCGACCGCGACTGAGCGAAGGCCGGACCTCCCGCTCCGAGTGGCCGGTGCACTGAGCGCAACTTTCCGGGGAAGTCGGGCGTCCTTGCTCCGATCCTCCCACCAGATCCTCATCGGAGTACGCGTGCCTCACACCGCATCGGGCCTGGCCACCCGCCTCGCACGCACGGCCGTTGCCGTGGCGCTGCTGGCAGGCCTCGTCGCGACGCCGGCATCGGCGGTCGAGGCACCGGCCGGACTGACCATGGAGGCCGAGGTCCTGATGGACGGGCATGTCCGCGTCGGGTCGTGGATGGCGATCGACATCCACCTCGCCAACACGGGCCCGGCGATCAGCGGCGAGCTGCGGCTCGCCGGCGGCCCCCAGGGGCGCACCCGGTTCGGCACCCGGGTCGATCTGCCGACCCAGTCGGACATGACCTATCGGCTGTACGCGCAGCCTCCCGCCTTCGGCCGTGACCTCGAGATCAGTCTGGTCGATGGCGAGCGGACGGTCGCCACGACCCAGGCTGCGTTCACCGTGCACGACGCGACCCAGCTGGTCGTCGGCATCGTGGCCGAGCGACCCGGGGACATCGTCGGCGACCTCGACCTCCTGCCGAACCAGAACAGCGTCGCGCCCCTCACGGTCGGGTTGACCGTCGCCGACCTGCCCGTCCGCGTGGAGGCATGGGGCGTGCTGGACCGGCTGGTCTGGCAGGACACCGATTCGAGCGGCCTGTCGACTGAACAGATCGCGGCACTGCGCGGCTGGGTCGCGGGCGGGGGCCGGCTGGTCGTCGTCGGCGGCACGGCTGGCCCGTCGAGCCTGTCCGCATTCCCCGACGCCCTCCTGCCCTACCGACCGACCGCCACGACCGATGTCGAGCCCGAGACCCTCATCGCCATGCTCGGTGAGTTGCCGGAAACCGCGACGGCCCTCCCAGCATTGTCCGGGGAGCTGTCCGAGGGTCGGGCCCTCGCCACGTCCGGCGACCGCACGGTCGCGGCCGAGCGGGCCTACGGCAGCGGCTCGGTGACGCTCGTGGGGTTCGACCCGACCGCCTCGTGGATCGCCGGCACGCCCATGGCCGAGGGCATGTGGCGTCGCCTGCTCCCCACCCGCGCGACCGGCGCGCCGATCATCGGCGACGACAGCCAGATCGTGTCCGCGGCGTCCCAGCTGCCCTCGCTCGCGCTCCCACCGGTCGGCGGGCTCATCGCGCTCCTGGGCGCCTACATCCTGTTGATCGGGCCCATCAACTACCTGGTGCTCCGGCGGCTGGACCGGCGCGAATGGGCGTGGATCACCATGCCGATCCTGATCGTCGCGTTCGCCGCAGGCGCCTACGGCTTCGGGTCGCTCCTGCGGGGTAGCGACGTGATCGTCAACGAGGTCGCGATCGTCCGCGGGTCGCCCGGGGCCACGGAGGGGACCGCGCAGATATATCTCGGGGTGTTCTCGCCATCGCGCGGGACCTACCAGCTCAGGGTTCCGGGCGGCGCCCTTCTCTCCGCCCCGACCGGCGGCAACTTCGAGGGCAACGGGACGACCGCCACGCTGGACGTCCTCCAGGGCGATCCGGCCCAGGTCCGCGACCTCGGTGTCGGGTTCGGCTCGTTGCGGACCATCCGCGCCGAGACCGCCGTCGACGTGCCCCTCGTGCAGGCCCAGTTGCGGCTCGAGGACGGACGCCTGAAGGGCACGGTCACGAACGCATCCAACGAAGTCCTGCTCAAGCCGGTCGTCGTGCTGGGCGGTACGGTCGCCAAGATGCCCGACCTGGCGCCCGGCGCCTCGGGATCGATCGACGTCCCGCTCCAGGCCGTCCAGATGGGGCAGCAACTGTCCGACAAGATCGTCGGCCCGATGTCCTTCGGCGGATCCGGCCCGATCGCCGAGGGCGCGGCCCGGCTGAACGCCCGCCACACGATCGTGGACCAGCTGACGTTCGATCCGATGATGGGCTTCACCGGTCAGCTGCCGGCGGACGGCCCCGTCATCCTCGCCTGGGCGGATCGTGAACTGCTCCCGGTCGAGATCGAAGGCGCCGTCCCGCGGCGGACCGGGAACGTCCTGTGGTTCCTGCCGACGGAGGTCTCGATCAGCGGCCGGACCACGTTCCGCAACGACCTACTCCGCTCGACGGTGATCTCGTCGGATGCGGCGTTCTTCAGCAAGGATCCATTCACGATCAATTTCGGTCGTGGCACGGCCGAGCTGTCGTACCGGCCGATCGCCTTCGACGGGACCATCGCGGCCACCGAGCTGGCCATCGGCCTCAATTTCGGGGAGCCGGGCTTCACCATCGACCCCAAGCCCATCGAACCGCTGCCCTCGATCCCGGAGCCGTGCGCCGCTGGCGAAGACTGCGAGCGGCCGAACTTCGATGGCATGCCGGAGGTCGAACTCTTCGACCTGACAGCGGCCGCCTGGAAACGGCTCCCCCACCTCGAGGCCGGTTCCCGATACGCGATCGCCCAGCCCGCCCGTTACGTCGACCCGGCCACGGGCACCGTGCTCGTCCGGCTGGTCAACGAGAATAGCGATGGCGTCGGGTTCAGCCTGGACCTGTCGATCACGGGGGATGTCAAGTGACGGAGATCGTCCGGACGGAGGGCCTGGTCAAGCGCTACGACAGCACGCTGGCGGTCGCGGGCATCGACCTGTCCGTGGACCAGGGCGAGATCTTCGGCCTCGTCGGGCCGAACGGCGCCGGCAAGACCACGACCCTGCGGATCCTGGCAACCCTCTTGCTGCCGTCCGCGGGCACCGCCGAGATCGCCGGGATGTCGGTGACCCGGAACCCGGACCAGGTCCGTCGCGTCCTCGGCTTCATGCCCGACTCATTCGGCGTCTATGACGACATGAAGGTGTGGGAATACCTCGACTTCTTCGCGCGCTGCTACGGCATCGGTCCGGCCGACCGCCGGCGCATGATCGGCGATCTCCTGGAGCTCGTGGACCTCGGTCGCAAGCGCGACGACTACGTCCAGACGCTCTCGCGCGGGATGCAGCAGCGACTATGCCTCGCCCACGCCCTCGTGCACGACCCACTGGTCCTGTTGCTCGACGAGCCGGCCTCGGGTCTCGACCCCCGCGCCCGGGTCGAGTTGCGCGAGTTGCTTCGGGAGCTGCGCAGCCTCGGGAAGACGATCCTGATCAGCAGCCACATCCTCCCCGAGCTCGAGGAGCTGTGCACGAGCGTCGCGATCGTCGACCGCGGCCAGGTGCTGGCTCAGGGCCGGGTCGCCGATATCGAGCGGCGGCTGCGCTTCGGGGCCGTGCTGCGCGTCCGCATGTTGCTCGAGGGTGAGGAGCTCGAGGCCGCCCGTGCCCGCTTCGGCCAGGATCCCGATGTCGCCAGCGCCGTCCTGCTCGCGGATGGCACGATCGAGATCGGGTTCCGAGGCGACGACGCCGCATCCGCTCGATTGCTCGCCGATTCGGTGGCGGCCGGGATGCCGATCGTGAGCTTCGCCCGAGCCGCGAGCGACCTCGAGGAGCTCTTCCTGCAGGTCACCTCGCCGGACCGCGAGCCGCTGGAAGCGGTGGGAGCGAGCGCATGACCGAGCTGACGGACACCGTGGAGATGACACCCGCCGCCGTGCTGCCCCGACCCAAGCGGTTCACCTCGCTTGCCCGCACCACGGGTGGCATCGCCGCGATCGGTGTGAAGGAACTGCGTGGCCGGATGCGGGGGCGGCGCGCCTTCGCCATCCTCACGATCTACCTGGTGCTGCTCGGCGGGTTCGCACTCATGGCCGAGCGGCTCCTCGAGGCGAACGCCGCCAACGGTTTCGGCGGCACGTCCGCCTTCGCGAGCGCGCAGATCGGGCAGGGCATCTTCGCGGCGCTCCTGATGCTCATGACCCTCCAGGTCGTGTTCCTGGCTGCGTCCGCGACCGCGGGCTCCATCAGCCTCGAGCGCGAGAAGCAGACCCTCGAGCTCCTGATCGCGACGCCGATCAGCTCCCTCGCCATCGTCCTTGGCAAGCTGCTGTCCGCGCTCGTGTACTTGTTCCTCCTGATCGCCGCCTCGATCCCCCTCATGGCCGTCGTCTTCGTGTACGGGGGTGTCGGGCCGGAGGATGTGCTGCGCGGCTACATCGTCCTCGTGGCCACGGCCCTCGGCCTCGGGTCGTTCGGGTTGCTGTGTTCCAGCCTGGTCAAGCGGACCACGGCCGCGACGGCGATCACGATCTTCGGGGTCCTCGCCGTCACGATCGGCACGATCTTCGTGCTCGGCTTCTGGCAGGCGATCGGGCGGTTCGACGAGAACGGCAACCGCGAGGGGCTCTTCGGGATCCGCTCTCCGGCGATCCTCGCCTACCTAAACCCGTTCGTCGCACAGGCCGATGTCATGTGCGGCACCGAATCGACGTTCGGTGGCGGCTGGTGCGGCATCGTCAGCGGCCTCGTCCCGAGCAATGACGGGATCGTCTTCCTCGAGGAGCCGATGCCCATGCCGGCGCCGATGATCGACGGCAAGGGGTTCGTCCGCGACGACGTGGGGGGCTTCGAGGTCATCGGCAACGGCGACGTGGTGGCCATCGAGCGCCGTGTCGCCTTCGAGGCCGGTGTGGACATGCCCGCCAACATCGCCATCGATCCGGCCCAGGTCCGGCCGTTCGACGTCCAGCGCGACTTCCTGTGGCCCAAGAGCGTCGTGACGTGGCTGATCCTGTCGGCCGTCTTCCTGCTGCTCTCCGTCCAGGCCGTTTCCCCGACCCGTCGCTGGCGCCTACGCCGGGGCCCGCGAGCCAGTCAAGGGACCTCGGAATGACGCGCCGGTCCCGGTTCCCGGTGCTCCGTCGGACCTCCGCGCGGCCGGTCGGAGGCGCCATGATCCCGCCCGATCCTCGCCAGCATCTCGCAGGTCCACTGGACCCTTCGATCGACGCCTTGCGCGCGTCCCTGGCCCCGCATCGCCGGCGCCTGTGGCTGCGGCGCATGGTCCGTCGGTCCTGGATCGCATTGGCAGGGGTCATCGTCGTCGAGGCCGTGCTGTGGACGCTCGCGCGGTTCTTCCCGCTCGTGGCGGCGCCGGTCATCGGAGCGGCCATCCCGATCGTCGGGGTGCTCGCGCTGCTGGCCGCCGTCGTCCGCGCCCGACCCTCCCTCGGGGAGACGGCCCTTGCCGTCGACGCGGAAGGCCGCCTGGGAGACCGGGTATCCAGCGCGCTCGAACTCGCGGTCGGGTTCCCCGCCTCGGCGACGCCGCCCGACGACGAGGCCGGGCTCGATATCCCGAACGACAGCCCGTTCGATGAAACCGTTGAATCCGATCGGTTCGTCCGCCGGCAGCGCCGCGATGCGCTGGTCGCGCTGCGGACCGTGCCGAGCCTGTTCAAGCCGCGTTTCTCACGGGCACCGGCGTTGTTCTCCCTGGCTTCGGCGGTCCTGCTCGGAGCCGTGCTCCTCGTGCCCAATCCACAGGACCTGGTGATCGCGCAGCAACGTGATGTGCGCGAGGCTGCGGACCGCCAGGCTGACCGGCTCGACGAGCTCGCGGAGGACCTCGAATCGAAAGGCGGCGAGGCGGAAGACCCCCGGACCGCGCTCGCCGAGGAGTTGCGCGAGCTGGCTCGCCAGCTGCGCGAGCGGCCGGACGAACTCGCCGTGAATCTGCGCCAGCTGGGTGCCGTCGAGAGCGAGGTCCGTTCGCGTATCGATCCATCCACCGAACAGCGCGCGTCAGCGATGACCTCGCTGGCGAGATCGCTGTCGCGCGCCGCGAGCGGCAACCCGGAGGCGAACCGGGACGGCGACCCCGAGAAGACGCGCGAGGATCTCGAGGAACTCAGCGAGAAGCTCGATGAGCTCACGCCCGAGGAGCAGCGCGAGCTGGCCAGGGAGCTCGCGGAGATGCAGTCGACCGCGTCCAGCGCGGACGGGGGCGCCGCGACGGCGTTGCGCGACGCGGCCCAGTCCCTCGCCCAGGGCGACACCGCTGGTGCCCGGTCCGCGCTCGATCGACTCGGCGAGTCGATGAC
>CAZFXH010000312.1:0-2366 GCA_964522905.1 uncultured Anaerolineaceae bacterium | reverse complement strand
CGTCGCGGCCGTCCCACTTCCGGTTCTTGTCGACGAACTGCGCCGCGCCCGTGTCCTGCGTCGGCATGTACGGGTTCACCCGCGGCGTGGTCGCTCCGGGGACGGGCTGCGGGATGACCCCGACCACGCCTTGCGGCTCCGGGTCGGGTATCTCGATCGTCTCGTCGACGTCGAGCGCCTCCACGGCGGTCAGGCCGGCAGCCGTCTCGACCCTGTTGAGGGCAACGCTCGCCCTGATGTAGCCGAGCGTGTCCTCGCGGTACTGGATGTCCGCGCCGAGCGCCTCGAGCTGGCTGACCGCGTCGGTCGTGGCGCCTGCCTTGGCGACCACCATCACGATCACCGAGCTCTCGCCGTCGGCGCGCGCCTCGGCTATGAGGCCACGTTCGTGCTTGCTGAGCAAGCTCTCCTTCCCGCCCGTCTGGCCGACGGCCGGGACTGCTACTACCGCGGCGGCGACCGCTATCGCGGCCAGCGCAAGCGCGGCTGAACGAGTACGTCGCATACGTGTGGTCCCCCTTCTGGACGCGGCACTCCCCGAGGCACCCGTCCCATTGAGTTCCGAACAACGGCGAGGCGGAGCATAGGAACCCTCGTCGGGCAGTGCAACTGGGAACCGTCGGGCCGCCGGGCAACCGGCCGGCCCGACGTCCCGCTAGCCGTGGATCGAGGCGATGACCGGGATCAGGAGGATCGCGACGATGTTCGCGATCTTGATCATCGGGTTGATCGCCGGGCCCGCAGTGTCCTTGTACGGGTCGCCGACGGTGTCGCCCGTGATCGCGGCGGCGTGGGCGTCCGAGCCCTTGCCGCCGTAGAGGCCGTCCTCGATCGTCTTCTTCGCGTTGTCCCACGCGCCGCCGCCCGAGGTCATGGCGATCGCGAGGAAGATCCCCGTCACGATCGTCCCGATCAGCAGCCCGCCGAGCATCTCCGGCTTGATGATCCCGACGATGATCGGGATGGCGATGGGGATCAGCGCGGGAAGCATCATTTCCTTGATCGCCGACCCGGTGACGATCGAGATCGCGCGCGAGTAGTCCGGCCGCGAGGTGTAATCCATGATCCCCGGATCCTCGCGGAACTGCCGGCGCACCTCCTCCACGACCTGGCCGCCCACTCGTCCGACCGCCTGCATCGCGAGCGAGGCGAAGAGGAACGGCATGAGGCCGCCGATGAACAGTCCGGCGATCACCCACGGGTCCTCGAGCGCGAAGGAGATCTCGAGGCCCTCCTCGCTCAGGCCACGTCCGAACTCGTCGAAGAGGATCAGCGCGGCGAGGCCGGCGGAGCCGATCGCGTAGCCCTTCGTCACCGCCTTCGTCGTGTTGCCGACGGCGTCGAGTCGGTCGGTGACGCCGCGCACGCCCTCGGGCAGGTCGGCCATCTCCGCAATCCCGCCCGCGTTGTCGGTCACAGGCCCGAACGCGTCGAGCGCGACGATGAGACCCGTCAGCGAGAGCTGCGCCATGACCGCGACGCCGATCCCGTAGAGCTGCTCGCCCGCGGCGTAGTACGCCCCGACGACGCCGGTCGCGATGACGACGACGGGCAGCGCGGTCGCCTGCATGCCCACCGCGAGGCCGGAGATGATGTTGGTCGCATGGCCGGTCTGGGAGGCCTTCGCGATGTCCTTCACCGGCTTCCAGCGAGTTCCCGTGTAGTACTCGGTGATCGCGACGAGCAGGAACGTGACCGCGAGGCCGATGAGCGCGGAGCCGTAGAGGTTCCAGAAGGTGAAGTCGCCGCCGTCGTAGGCCATCGTCACCGGGATGAACCCGAGCGCGGAGAGCACGCTCGCGACGAGCACGCTCCGGTACAGAGCGTTGATGATCGCGTTCGGCCCGCTGCCGACCTGCGTGAAGAGGGTTCCGACGATCGACGCGAGGATCGACATTCCGCCGAGCGCGAGTGGGTACAGCCAGAGCTGAGCCTCGCCGAACCCGATCCCGAGGAGCATGACTGCCACCGCGGTGACCGCGTACGTCTCGAAGAGGTCGGCGGCCATGCCCGCGCAGTCGCCGACGTTGTCGCCCACGTTGTCCGCGATCACGGCCGGGTTGCGCGGATCGTCCTCCGGGATGCCGGCCTCGATCTTCCCCACGAGGTCGGCGCCGACGTCGGCGGCTTTCGTGTAGATGCCGCCGCCGAGACGCGCGAACACGGAGATGAGCGAGCCGCCGAACGCGAGGCCGATGAGGTCGTCCACGGCCGACTCGGGGCTGTTCCCGATCCAGTCGGTCAGCACCCAGTAGTAGCCCGCGACGCCGAGCAGCCCGAGTCCGACCACGAGCAGGCCCGTGACCGAGCCGGCGCGGAACGCGACAGTGAACGCGGGCTGGAGGCCCTCGCGCGCCGCTTCGGCC
>CAZFXH010000311.1:0-3782 GCA_964522905.1 uncultured Anaerolineaceae bacterium | reverse complement strand
CCGGTGGACGCTGGCAGCCTGTGCCCCGCGTCTCGGAGCGTTTTTTCCTGGCGGGCGATCTCGTAGTCGAACGCGACCATCATCCGGGCGAGCTCCTCGACCGTGGTCTTCGGCTCCCAGCCGAGCTTCTGACGCGCCCTGGTCGGGTCGCCCTTGAGCTGCTCGACTTCGGCCGGCCGGAAGTAGCGGGGGTCGATCTCCACGTAGTCCTCGTAGTCGAGGTCGAGCGCCGCGAAGGAGAGCCGGCAGAACTCGCGGACGGAGATCATCTTCCCCGTCGCGACGCAGTAATCGTCCGGCTCGTCCTGCTGGAGCATCAGCCACATCGCCTCGACGTAGTCGCCGGCGTAGCCCCAGTCGCGCTGGGCATCGAGGTTGCCGAGAAAGAGATTCTTCTGGAGACCGAGCTTGATGCGTCCGACGGCGCGCGTGATCTTGCGGGTCACGAACGTTTCGCCGCGTCGCGGCGACTCGTGGTTGAAGAGGATCCCGCAACTTGCGTGGAGGCCGTAGGACTCTCGGTAGTTGATCGTCGCCCAATGTGCGAAGACCTTCGCGCAGCCGTACGGTGAGCGGGGGTAGAAGGGCGTGCGCTCGGTCTGGGGGACCTCCTGCACCTTTCCGAACATCTCCGACGAGCTGGCCTGGTAGTAGCGGATCTGGTAACCGGTGTCGTCCTGGTAGTCGCGCACCGCCTCGAGCAGCTTCATCGCCCCGATCGCCACCGTGTCGCAGGTGTAGATCGGCATGTCGAAGCTGACGCGGACGTGGCTCTGGGCGCCGAGGTTGTAGACCTCGGTGGGCTTGACCTTCCGGAGGATCGCCGCGAGCGCGTTGCCGTCGTTGAGGTCGCCGTAATGCAGGAACATCCGCGCCCCCGACTCGTGGGGATCCTGGTAGATGCCGTCGAGCCGCTGCGTGTTGAAGCCCGATGCCCGTCGGATCAGGCCGTGCACCTCGTAGCCCTTCCCGAGCAGAAGCTCCGCCAGGTAGCTGCCGTCCTGACCTGTGATGCCCGTGATGAGTGCCCGTCGGCCGGTGGTGCTCATGTTCGCTCCTGCGTGATGAGGGGGCCCGGGGGCGCGAGGCTCCGGGGGGTCGTCGGGCGGGGGGTCGTCGGGCGGGGTCGTCGGTCGGGATCGTCGGGCGGGGTCGTCGGGTCCCGATGGTACCGTGTGGCGGAAGGCGTCCGGTCAAGACGATCGGCACACGCCGCGGGTTCCTCAAAAGTTCCTCGGCCCGTGCTCCGACTGACTATTCTGATACCCCGTGATGCACGCCCCCGGCCGGGCCGCGTGTCCGGGAATTGCGGCCCGATCCGGCCGCGCCAGCACGGAGGACCCCATGCCCACGGATCTGAGCACGAAACGCGTCGTGGTGACCGGCGGCGCCGGCTTCCTCGGGCGCGTCGTGTGCGCGAAGCTCCGGGAGCGTGGGTGCGACCAGGTGCTGGTCCCGCGGCGGCGCGAGTACGACCTCACGAGCGAGGACGCCGTCGTCCGCATGTACGCCGACATGAAGCCCGATGTGGTCGTCCACCTCGCGGCCGAGGTCGGCGGTATCGGGGCGAATCTCGACAACCCGGGGCGGTTCTTCTTTGCCAACATGGCGATGGCGGTGCACCTCATCGAGCACGCCCGGATCAACGGAATCGACAAGTTCGTGCAGGCCGGCACGATCTGCGCCTACCCCAAGTTCACGCCGGTGCCCTTCAGGGAGGAGGACGTCTGGAACGGCTACCCCGAGGAGACGAACGCTCCCTACGGGGTGGCCAAGAAGGCCGCGCTGGTCATGCTCGACGGCTACCGGCGTCAGTACGGGCTCGCGGGCGTCTACGTCCTGCCGGTGAACCTCTACGGACCGCACGACAACTTCCATCCCCGGACGTCCCACGTCATCCCGGCGCTCATTCGCAAGTGCGTCGATGCATGCGACCGCGGGGACGATCACATCGTCGGCTGGGGGACCGGCGCCGTCAGCCGCGAGTTCCTGTACGTGGACGACGCCGCCGAGGGCATCCTCTGTGCCGCCGAGAAGATGGACGAGCCCATCCCGATCAACCTCGGCACGCAGCGGGAGATCTCGATCCGCGACCTGGCGGAGCTGATCGCGAAGCTGACGGGATTCGAAGGCGGCATCCGCTGGGACTCCAGCCTCCCGGACGGCCAGCCGCGGCGATGCCTCGACACCACCCGCGCGAAGGAGCTGCTCGGATGGTCGGCGCAGGTCGATCTGGAGGAGGGGCTCGCGCGCACCATCAGGTGGTGGCGGGACGAGGGGAGCCGCGCGGCGGCCGACGCCGGCCACGCGCATCAGCGGTAGCGGGGTCCTTGCTACGATGGCGACGCTACCATGGCGACCCATGTCGATGAGTGAGCCGAAACCGACCGCGACCGGAGCCGGATGTCCGTGAAGTACTGCGTCACCGGCGGTTCGGGCTTCATCGGATCGTACTTCTGCGAGATGCTCGCGGCGGACGGTCACGAGGTGGTCATCCTCGATCTCGTCGAGCCGCCGGCCTCCACGCCGCACGACCGCTTCGTGCACGGCGACGTTCGTGACGAGAAGGCCGTCCGCGACGCCTTCGACGGCTGCGATCGCATCGTGCACCTCGCGGCGGCCCATCACGATTTCGGCATCGAGCGCGAGACGTTCTTCGACGTGAACGAGAACGCCGCCCGGGTCGTGTGCAGCGTGATGGACGAGCTCGGCATCGCGAGCGTCTGCTTCTACTCGACCGTGGCGGTATACGGCGACGCGCCCGAGCCCCGGACCGAGGAGACGACGCCGGAGCCGGTCACGCCCTACGGCGCGTCGAAGCTGGCCGGCGAGAAGGTCTTCGAGGAGTGGACGAAGCAGGGCGGCGGGCGGCGGTGCCTGGTCATCCGTCCCACCGTCACGTTCGGCCCGCGCAACTTCGCGAACATGTACACCCTGATCGACCAGATCCACCGCGGGCGGTTCCTCATCGTCGGCCGGGGCGAGAACATCAAGAGCCTGTCGTACGTCGAGCACATCCTCGAGGCGACGATGTTCCTCTGGAGGAAGGACGATCGCCCGGCGTTCGACGTCGTGAACTACATCGACAAGCCGGATCTGACGAGCATGCAGATCACGCGGGCCGTCTACGCGGCGCTGGGCAGGAAGCCGCCGTCGATCCACCCGCCGTACTGGCTGGTGCGTCTGATGGCGGTTCCGTTCGACGTCGTCATCGCGCTCACGGGGCGGAACCTCCCGATCTCGTCGGCCCGGGTGAAGAAGATGTACCGCGCGCAGACCAGGTACGAGGCGGACAAGGTCCGCGACGCCGGCTACACGCCTTCCGCGCCGCTCCCGGAGTGCATCGCGCGCATGACGAAGTGGTACCTCGAGACGGGGAAGGACCAGAAGGCGGTGTGGCACCTGCCGCCGGCGCAGCCGGTCATGCGCGACTGAGCGCCGGCACTCACCCCGGTTTCATGGTCCACGTACCGCCGTCCGGCCTGACACAGGATGTGTGCCCCGATCCTGTGCTCGGACAGGGCCGGGTGGACCACCCATGGAACAACAGACGAAGTGTGCCCCGGTCCTGTGCTCGGACAGGGCTGGGTGGTGTACCCATGCAACGACGGCTTCGGAGCTTCGTGGCGCACCCGGCCCTTGCCGAGCCAAGGACCGGGGCACACGCGGCGCGCTCGTGTTCACAGCTTCGTTGCGTGACACAGACGAAGTGTGCCCCGGTCCTGTGCTCGGACAGGGCCGGGTGGGCCACCTATGGAACGACGGCTTCGGAGCGTCGTCGC
>CAZFXH010000310.1:0-5428 GCA_964522905.1 uncultured Anaerolineaceae bacterium | reverse complement strand
CACGACCGTCAGATCGTCTGGACGAGGGATTTCTTGAAGAAGTCGAAGTGCTCGAGCGCCAACCCGGTCCCCAGGGCCACACAATCCAGCGAGTTCTCGGCGACGTGGCACGGCACCCCCGTGACCTGCGTGAGCAGCTTGTCGACGTTGCGCAGCAGCGCCCCGCCGCCCGACATGACCATCCCCTTGTCGATGATGTCCGAGGAGAGCTCCGGCGGCGTCTGCTCGAGCACGGTCCTGACTGCGGCGACCAATTGCTGGAGCGGGGCCTCGATGGCCTCCATGACCTCGGACGAGGTGATCGGAATCGTCCGCGGCAGGCCGGCGATGAGGTCGCGGCCGCGGACCTCCATGGTGAGCTCGCGCTCGAGCGGGAGCGCGGTCCCGATCTGCACCTTGACTTCTTCGGCCGTCCGCTCGCCGATCATCAGGTTGTACTTCTTGCGGATGTAGGTCGCGATGGCCTCGTCGAACTTGTTGCCCCCGACCCGCAGCGAGTGCGAGACGACGATGCCGCCCAGCGCGATGACGGCGATCTCGGAGGTCCCGCCCCCGATGTCGATGATCATGTTCCCCGACGGCCCGCTGATCGGCACATTGGCGCCGATGGCGGCCGCCAGCGGCTCTTCGATTAGGTACGCCTCCTTGGCACCCGCCTTGAGCGCGGCGTCGCGGACAGCCCGCTTCTCCACCGAGGTGACGCCCGCCGGCACGCTGATCATGACCTCGGGCCGGTTGAACCCGATCCGGCCCTTCGTCGCCTTGGCGATGAAGAACCGCAGCATCGCCTCCGTGATGACGTAGTCGGCGATCACGCCGTCCTTCATGGGCCGGATGGCCGTGATGTTGCCGGGCGTCCGACCGATCATCGCGCGAGCTTCCTCGCCCACGGCCACGATCCGGTTGTCGTCAGAGACCGCCACGACGGACGGTTCGGTGATCACGATGCCCTTGCCCTTGATGTAGACGAGGACGTTGGCGGTGCCGAGGTCGATGCCGATCTTCATGAGCTGGACGTGTCGTTCCCTTCTGCCAGGCGCTCGATCCTGGCGCCGAGGTCCAGGAACTTGCCTTCGATGTTCTCATAGCCCCGGTGAACGTGGTGCGCACCGTGGATGGTGGTCGTGCCTTTCGCGGCGAGCGCGGCAAGGATCAGGGAGGCGCCGGCACGCAGGTCGCCGATCTCCACGTCGGCGCCGTGCAGGCGCCGGCGACCTTTGATCAGCGCGGTGTGGCTGTCCTTGATGTCGATGGATGCGCCCATCCGCCGAAGCTCGCTCATCCACTCGAGTCGGTCCTCAAAGATCGTCTCGTGCACGTTGGAGATGCCCTTGGCCTGGGTCAGCAACACCGACGTCGGCGGCTGGAGATCCGTGGCCAGGCCAGGGTACGCGGCGGTCTCGATGTCCACGGCCTTGAAGCCGTCGCCCTCGAGCGCGGTCCCGTCGACCTCGATCGTGTCCTTGCCGCACGAGACGCCGACCCCGGCGCGACCCATGATCTCGACGAACGTCCCAAGGTGCTCGCACGGCGCGCCGGTCAACGTCAGCTTGCCGCCGGTGACGGCGCCCGCCACGACGAAGGTGCCGGCCTCGATCCTGTCGGGGATCACCCGGTGCTCCGCGCCGCGCAGCCGCTTCTTGCCCTCGATCTCGATCGTGTCTGGGTAGGTCCGCTCGACGTCCGCGCCCATCTTCTGGACGAACGCGATGAGGTCATCGACCTCCGGCTCCTGGGCCGCCGGCCGAAGGACCGTGTGGCCGTCGGCCAGGGTGGCCGCGAGCATCGCGTTCTCGGTGCCCATCACCGAGACGAATGGGAAGCGGATCTCCGCGCCACGCAGCCGCCCGGGTGCCGTCGCGAAGTAGTAGCCGTTGCGGTAGTCGATCTCGGCGCCGAGCGTTCGCATCGCTTCGACGTGGAGGTTGACCGGCCGACGCCCGATTCGATCCCCACCCGGGTTGCTGATGATCACGCGGCCGCACCGGGCCAGGAGCGGGCCGAGCAACATGAACGACGCGCGCATCTTGGCGGCGGCCTCGAGTGGCACGAACTGCCACTCGACGTCACCGGCCGCGACCTCGTAGACGTTCGGCTCGGGATGCTCGACCACGACCCCCAGCTCCTCGAGGGTCTGGGCCATGACGCGGACGTCCTCGATCTCCGGCATGTTCGTGAATCGGCACCGCTCCCCCGTAAGGGTCGCGGCGGCCAGCATCTTCAGCGCGGCGTTCTTCGCCCCACTGATCGCGACGGTCCCTGACAGCGCCTTGCCGCCTTCGATGCGGAAGAACTCCTTCTGGACCGGCTCCGGGACATATTCCCAGTGAAACGGCCTTGCGTCAGCCATCGGGCTACCCGCGACGCCGCGGGCCCTCGCGGTGACGTCGCTCGGCGACGCGGATCCGGAGGAGCGCCTGCTGAAGGGCGGCACGTGCAGCCGCCAGGTCGGCGGCTTCGTGATAGCCCGACTCGAGCGCCCGCTCCGCCTCCCGACGGGCTTCCTGCGCCTTCTCGAGATCGATCTCGCTGGACATGTCGGCGGTCTCGGCCATCACCACGACCTTGTCGGGTCGGACCTGCACGAAACCACCGACGATCGCGAACGATTCCTCCACCCCGCCCTTGCGGATCCGGAGCTCCCCGACCCCAAGCGTCGAGACGAGGGGCGCGTGGTGTGGCAGGACACCCATCTCCCCCTCGGAGCCGGGCAACACGACCGAATCGACCTCATCGGAGTAGGCCAATCGCTCCGGCGTGACGATCTCCAACAGGATCGGCATCAGAGAACCTCCCGGCCCGTGCTCACGATCCGAGCTTCTCCGCGTTGGCGCGGACGTCTTCCACGGTGCCGGCGAGGAAGAATGCCTGCTCCGGGAGGGTGTCCGTGTTGCCTTCCAGGATCTCCTTGAAGCTCGCGACCGTGTCCTTGATGGAGACGTACGCGCCCGGTCGACCCGTGAAGACCTCGGCCACGAAGAACGGCTGGCTCGCGAAGCGCTGGAGCCGTCGCGCCCGGGCGACGGTGGACTTGTCGTCTTCGGACAGCTCGTCGATGCCGAGGATCGCGATGATGTCCTGGAGGTCGCGGTAGCGCTGCAGGACGCGCTTGGTCTCCTGTGCGACGTCGTAGTGCTCCTGGCCGACGACGTTCGGGTCCAGGACACGAGACGTCGAGGTCAGCGGGTCGACCGCCGGATAGATGCCGAGCTCCGCGATCGAGCGCTCGAGGCGGATCGTCGAGTCGAGGTGGGCGAACGTCGTCGCCGGCGCCGGGTCCGTGTAGTCGTCGGCCGGGACGAAGACCGCCTGGAGCGACGTGATCGAGCCCTTCTTGGTCGAGGTGATGCGCTCCTGGAGCGCTGCCATCTCCGTGGCGAGGTTCGGCTGGTATCCGACGGCCGATGGCATTCGGCCGAGCAGCGCCGAGACCTCGGAACCTGCTTGGGTGAAGCGGAAGATGTTGTCGATGAACAGGAGGACGTCGCGGCCCTCCTCGTCCCGGAAGTACTCGGCCATCGTCAGGCCCGTGAGCGCGACGCGCTGGCGGGCGCCGGGCGGCTCGTTCATCTGGCCGAAGGCGAAGGCCGTCTTCGCCAGCACTCCGGATTCGGTCATCTCGGCGATGAGGTCGTTGCCCTCACGGCTGCGCTCGCCGACGCCCGCGAACACGGAATATCCCGAGTGCTCCTGGGCGACGTTGCGGATCAGCTCCTGGATGATGACCGTCTTGCCGACGCCGGCCCCACCGAAGATGCCGATCTTGCCGCCCTTCTTGAACGGGCAGATCAGGTCGATGATCTTGAGGCCGGTCTCGAAGACCTCGACCTCGGTCGACTGCTGGTCGAATGGCGGCGCCTCGCGGTGGATCGGGAGTGATGCCGTCGCGTTGACATCGCCCTTGTTGTCGATGGGGCGGCCGAGCACGTCGAACACGCGTCCGAGCGTGGCCTCGCCGACGGGGACCGTGATCGGGGCGCCGGTGTCGAGGACCGGCACGCCGCGGGCGAGCCCGTCGGTCGTGGTCATCGCCACGGAGCGGACCCAGTTGTTGCCGAGGTGCTGCTGGACCTCGCACACGAGCGAGTCCTGGCCCTCGCGCTGGATCTCGACGGCGTTGAGGATCTTGGGCAGCTGGCCGGCGGGGAACTCGATGTCGACGACGGGCCCGGTGATCTGGATGACTCGGCCGGTCGCTTGTTCGGTCGACTCTTGTGCGGCGATCGCCATGGTGTCGGTTGCCTCCAGCGTCCTGTGCGTCAGCGAGCGTTCGCGCCGGACGCGATCTCGATCATCTCGCGGGTGATATTGGTTTGACGGACCTTGTTGTACGAAAGGGTCAGGTCGTCGATGAGGTCCTCGGCGTTCTCGGTCGCGTTCTTCATGGCGACCATCCGGCTGGACTCCTCGCTCGCCTTGCCCTCGAGGACGGCCTGGAACAGGCGCGTCGCGACGTAGCGCGGGACCAGCCGCTCCAGGACCGCTCCGGGGCTGGGCTCGAAGATGAACTGGTTGCCCGGGATGCCTTCGGTGTCCTCGGTCGGACGGATCGGCAGGAGCTGGATCATCTCGGGCCGCTGGACGAGCGTGGATATGAAGCGGTTGTAGATGACGTCGACGCGAGCGTACGTGTTGGCGAGGAAATCGTCGGTGATGAGGCGGGCCAGGGGGAGGGTGTCCGCGAAGGCTGGGCGATCGCCGAACCCCGCGAAATGCGCCTCGATGGGCACGCCCGCACGGCGCATCGCGTCACGACCCTTGCGGCCGACCGTCACGACCGTCAAGTCGCCGGTCTGGCCGGTGATCTCGCGCGCGGCGAACCGGATGGTGTTCGTGTTGAGGGGACCGGCCAGGCCGCGATCCGTGGTGACCAGCACGATCAGGCGCTTGCCGCCCTCCTCGCGCTCGGCCAGGAGCGGGTGGTCGTCTCCGCCGAGCACCGCCGCCAGGTCCGCGAGGACCTCGTCGAGCTTCTCGCTGTACGGCCGAGCCGCCAGGGTCGCGTCCTGGGCCCGCTTCAGCTTCGAGGCGGCCACGAACTGCATCGCCCGGGTGATCTGCTTGATGTTCTTGACCGCGCCGATGCGGCGCCGGATATCCCGCTGACTAGCCATGGGCCACGTCCGTCTGACGCCGGGGGTAGCCGCGGGTCACGTCCCGCGGGCAGCTGCCCAGAGACGCCATCCGCCAACCTGGACGGCCCATGGCGGCGTTGTCGCCCGCGATCGTCATGCCTCCGGGTGATCCTCGGCGGGCTTCGTGGCGTCGGAGTCCTCGGCGGGCTCGGCCGGCTTCGTGGCGTCGGAGTCCTCGGCGGGCTCGGCCGGCTTCGTGGCGGCGGAGTCTTCGGCGGGCTCGGCCGGGCCGTCTGTGCCGGTCGCGGCGGGGCCGCCCGCAGGCGACGCCGAGATCGATGCCTCGGCCTCGG
>CAZFXH010000309.1:0-3788 GCA_964522905.1 uncultured Anaerolineaceae bacterium | reverse complement strand
GCGCCACGTCCCGCCGCCGCGCCATCCCCGTCGACAAAGCGGGCCCACGCCACCGGCCCACGGCCACCGATGGAGCGCAGCGCATCCGTCGGGACCGGCCCGAGGACCCTCGCGCCCGCCCGGCGAAGCGCGGCCCCGGCCGCGTCGAGTTCCTCGCCCGAGCCCACGAGCAGCGCTCGCTCGCCCGGCAGGACACCGTAACGCGCCAGGAGCTGCAAGGCCAGCCGCGCACTCACGACGCCCGGGCGATCCGACCCCGGGACCACCGGCACGAGCTCGTAGCTGCCGGTCGCTGCCACGACCACGCCCGGCTGGAGCTCCCAGATCGTTTCGTCGTCCATCGCGGTGACCAACCCGCGATACCAGCCGGTGGCCACGGAACCCGCGCGGACCTCGACGCCACGGCTCCGCGCCGCGGCCAGCAACCCGGCGGCCCCGTCGACCGACGGGTCCGCCTCGAGGACCACGACCCGCGTGCCACCCCCAGCCTCGGCCGCAGCCACGGCCGCCGACAGCCCGCCATGTCCACCCCCGACGACGAGCACGTCAGGATCGTCGCGCCGCACGGTGCGCGGCCCTCGCGCCGGCGACGTGTCGGCGACGTCACCGAGCCGCCCCCGTCCACCGAACGAGCGGATCACGTCGAGGTATGCCTTGCGCAGCCGCCGCGGCCTGAGGAATCGATGGTGATAGAAGCCCGGTGGCACGAACCGCGAGCCCAGATCCAGAACCCGCAGCACGTCGTGCTCGACCGACGGCCAGGCATGCTCGCCGCGTACGACCATGCCGTCGCGCAACGGGACCCGGCAGGTGCGCACGCTCGGTCTTCCGTCGACCTCGCACTCGCACCAGCCGCACTGACCGGTGCTGCACATGAGGCCCCGCGGTCGGTGGAAGCGGAAGCTGCGCGACAGGGTCCGCCGCCCGGCTGCGAGGAGGCTCACTGCGACCGGCTCGCCCCACACCCCCTCGTAGCGGCGACCGTCGAACGTGAACGGGACCCGAGACCGCTCCACCTCGCTCGTCGAGGCCGCGGGCAGTCGACGAGGCGGCACCTCAGCGGATGTGGAACGTGGGCGAGCTGTCGATGCACACCCGCTTCGTCTCGAGATAGGCGTCGAGGCCCTCCATCCCGAGTTCGCGCCCGACTCCGCTCTGCTTGACGCCGCCGAACGGGCTCTCGGCCAGGCGGACGTAGTGGGTGTTCACCCAGACATCACCGACACGCAGCCGGCGCGCCAAGCGCACCGCGCGGTCGAGATCGGACGTCCACACGGCGCTCCCCAGCCCGAACTCGCTGTCGTTGGCGAGCGCGAGCGCGTCCTCCTCGCGATCGAACGGGATGACCGACAGCACCGGCCCGAAGATCTCCTCGCGCGCGATCGTCATGCCCGGTTGGACGTCGTCGAAGATCGTCGGGGCCATGTAGTGGCCGCCCGACCACTCGCCATCGAGCCGTCCCCCTCCCAGCAACAGGCGCGCCCCCTCGGACCGGCCGCGGGCAACGTAGCCCAGGACCCGCTCGAGCTGTCGCGCCGAGACCATCGGACCGAGCTGGGTTTCCTCGTCCAGCGGCGACCCGACTCGCAGCGCAGTCGCCCGCTCCACCAGCCCCTCGACGAACCGCTCGTGGACGGAGCGTTCGACGAGCAGCCGTGAGCCCGCGGTGCACGACTGGCCGGCGTACAGGAAGATCCCGACCGCGACGGCGTCCATCGCCTTCTCGAGGTTCGCATCGGGGAAGACCAGGACCGGCGCCTTACCGCCGCCCTCCAGCGAGAGGCGCTTGAAATTCCGGGCACCCAACTCCATGAGCCGTCGCCCCACCTCGCTGCTGCCCGTGAAGCTGAGCTTGTCGACCCGCGAGTCCGTCGCGAGCTTCTCGCCGATCACCCGACCCTCGCCCACGATCCCGTTCGCGACCCCCGCGGGCAAGCCGTCGATTCGGTCGAGCAGCTTGAAGATCGCCATCGACGATGCCGGGGCGTCGCTGGCGGGCTTCAGGATGAACGTGCAGCCCGTCGCGATCGCCGCACCGATCTTGCGCAGAGGCAGGTCGACCGGGTCGTTCCACGGCGTGATCAGCCCGCACACGCCGACCGGTTCCTTGAGCGTGAAGTTGAGGAGATGGCGCGCGGCCGCCGATGTCGTTTCCCCATGGACGAGCCGCGCAGCCCCAGCGTAGAACTGGATCCGGTCGATGGCAGGTGCTATCTCGCGTTCCCGTACGTAGCGGATGGGTTTCCCCATCTCTGTCGCCACGAGCTGCGATAGGGGCTCGATCTCCTCGCGCAGTAGCCGCGCCAGCTCGAGCAGGATCCCCGCCCGTTCGCGCCCGGACGTCGTCGGCCACACGCCGTCGTCGAAGGCGGCACGGGCGGCAGCGATCGCTCGCTCGACGTCCTCGATACCGGATCGCGGGGCGATGGCGACGAGATCGCCGGTCGCCGGGTCGCGGCTTTCGAGCGTTGCCCCGGAAGCAGCCGGAGACCAGCCCCCGCCGACGTAGTTCTCGACCTGGAGAGGCGGCGCGGCGGTCGACGTCATGAGGCTCCCCTGATCGAATCGACGAGGACGCCGACGGCCGTATCGAGCAGCCGCTCGTCGATCGTCAGCGGCGGGCAGATCTTGAGGACGTTGTCCGCGTGGCCGGCGATGCCGACGAGCACGCCACGCTCGAAGGCGGCTCGCCGGATCGCGCTCGCCCGGGCCGGGTCGGGGGCCCGCGACGTGTCATCGGTCACGAGCTCGATGCCGATGAAGAGGCCGAGGCCGCGGACCTCGCCGACTTGGGGGGAATCGGCGAGGTCCGCGAGGGACGTGCGAAGTGGCGCGCCGATGCGCTCGGAACGTTCCCAGAGCCGGTCGCGGCGCATGACGTCGATCGCCGCGCGGCCGGCGGCGAGGTTGACCGCGTTGCCCATGAAGGTGGAGGTGTGGGTGCCCGGCGGCCAATGACTCATGAGATCGTGCCGCCCGACCACGGCCGAAAGCGCCATCCCGCCACCGATCCCCTTGCCGACGGTCATCAGGTCCGGCACCACGCCCCAATGCTCGCCCGCCCAGAGACGGCCGGTGCGACCGAAGCCCGCCTGGATCTCGTCGAACACCAGCACGATCCCGTGGCGGTCACACAGGTCGCGGAGGCCCTTGAGGAACCCATCGGGCGGGATCACGACGCCACCGTTGCCCTGGACCGGTTCGACGACGATCGCTGCCACCGGTCCGAACCCGGACGCTGGATCCTCCAGGGCGTGGCGCACCAGGCCGAGGGCCTGCTCGGAAGCGTCCTCGGCACGACCAACCGGCCAGCGATACGGGTAGGGGAAGGGCATAAAATGGGCGTCCGCGTCGCGTGCGACCCTGACGCGATGTGCAGCCTTGCCGTTGAGCCCGATGACGCCGCTCGAGCGACCGAAGTAGCCGCCCGAGAACGCGATGACTTCCCGGCGGCCGGTGAACGAGCGCGCGAGCCGGAGCGCCGTGTCGTTGGCGTCGGCTCCGCTCATGCCCAGGAGGACCCGGTCCAGCCCGGCCGGGGCGATCTCGAGCAGCGCCTCCTCGAACGCGACGCGCGCCTCGCTCGCGAACGCCGACGATACGTGGCTCATCCGGCCCGCCTGGTCCCGGATGGCTTCGACGACGTCGGGGTGGGAATGGCCCACGTTCGCCGCGGCGAAGCTCGCCGCGAGGTCGACGAATTCGTTCCCGTCCGGGTCGACGATCGTCGCGCCGTGCGCCTCCGCCACGACGAGCGGATCGTCGGTGCCGCCCGTGCGCGGTCCGGC
>CAZFXH010000308.1:0-8247 GCA_964522905.1 uncultured Anaerolineaceae bacterium | reverse complement strand
GGGGAGCCCGGCCTCGGCCGCGAGCTCCGCGAGCCGGAGGGCCGTGAGCGGCGACTGCGACGCGGGCTTCAGCACCACGGCATTGCCCGTTGCCAGCGCCGCGCCGAGCTTCCAGGCCGTGATGATGAGCGGGTAGTTCCAGGGGACGATCGCGGCGACGACCCCGATCGGCTCTCGGGTGACGAGCGACAGCGCAGCAGGCCCGGTCGGACCGACGTCGCCGTAGACCTTGTCGATCGTCTCGGCGTACCACTGGATGGTCTTCGCGGCGGACGGAACGTCGACGGCGAGCGTGTCGCGGATGGGCTTCCCGACGTCGAGCGACTCGAGCAGCGCCAGCTCGTCGCGGTTCGTCCGCATGAGATCGGCGAGCTTGAGCAGGACGCGCTTGCGGTCGGCGGGCGACTGGTCGGCCCAGCGGCGGTCGTCGAACGCGCTGCGCGCCGCGCGGACAGCACGGTCCACGTCCTCGACGCCGCCCTGGGCGACGTCGGTGATGCGCGAGCCGTCCCGGCCGGCGATGTCGGCGAAGGTCGCTCCGGACGCCGCGGGCACGAAGCGACCGTCGATGAACGCCTCGTTCCGCGGCGTGACCGCGGCCGCGCGGGCGAGCCAGTCCGCGGCGGTCGGGCGGTCCGGCGCGGTGGCGGTGGAGTCGCTCAAGCCGCGTACCTCGCGATGGCCGCCTCGTCCAGGACGGCACCCAGGCCCGGCCGCGAGGACACGCGCAGGACCCCGTCGCGGTCCGGACGGATGGGCTCGGCGAGGAACGCATCGCGTCGCTCCGGGATCCAGCCCGGAGGGTCGTACGGGAACTCGATGAACGGCCCGCCACCCACGCCGGCCGCGACGTGGAGGTTCGCGAGGAGCCCCAGGCCGTTGGTCCAGGTGTGCGGCGTGAACCAGCGATTACGGGCCAGCGCCAGCTCACCCACGGTTCGCCCACGCAGCATCCCGCCCGCCAGCACGACATCGGGCTGGTAGACATCGAACGCATCGGCATCGAGGGCGTCAAGCGTCTCCGCGAACGTCCTGGTCATCTCGCCGCCCGCGATCCGGATGCCGGGAGCAGAGGCTCGCAGCGCGGCGAGCCCTCGCAAGTCCGTGCCAGGGAGCGGCTCCTCCAGCCACAGGACCTCGTAGGCGGCCAGCTGGGCGGCGACGTTCCGGGCGGCGACCGGATCGAGCCCGGCCGACGTGTCGCCCGGCATCCGCCAGCCCTGGTTGACATCGACCATGAGCGCCATCGAATCGCCCACGGCGGCGCGGGTGGCGGCAACGGCGGCCAGACCTTCTTCGAGATGCCGTGGATCCACCCGGAGCTTCATCGCCCGGAACCCCTCCTCGCGCAGGCGCAGCGCGGACTCCGCCCGGGCCGCAGCCGGCAGCAGGGAACCGCACGAGGCGTAGGCCGGGATCCCGTCGGCCGACCCGCCGAACAGCGTCGCCACCGGGAGGCCGGCGACCTGGCCGATGATGTCCCAGAGGGCGGCCTCGAGCGGCCAGTAGCGACCCGCGTGGAAGTCGATCGTCTCGAGCGCGCGGACATGGCGGGCGATCGCGAGCGGGTCCTGCCCCACGAACAGGTGCTCGAACGCCGCGAAGCCGTCCATCGTGTCACCAGACCCGACGCCCGTGACACCTTCGTCGGTCTCGACCCGGACGATGGTGACCGGGAAGGTCCGCCGCGGCTCAGGATCCCAGGCGGCCGCGAACGGTGGTTCGAGGGGAACCACGAGGCGCTCCAGCCGAACGGCGCTGATCCGCACCACCGCAGTATCGCCGACCACGCCCCGCGGCCGGGGCGCGGCCCGGCTGCGATACTGTGGCCCCTGCCCGGCCACAAGGACCCTCGTTTGTCGACTGCCCGCGACCGCCCACCCGAAGAAGCCACCGAGGACACCTCGTTCGCCCGCGGGCTGCGCGTGTTCCTGACGATCGCGGACCGCGGCGAGATCCGCGCGGACGAGCTCAGCACGCTCCTCGAGACGCCGCTTTCGACCGTGTACCGCTATCTGCGCACGCTCACCGAGTTCGGGTTCATCGAGCGGACGGAGGGCGGCTACCGGTTGGGTCCGCGGCTGCATCTCACCGGAGGCAGCACCGTGAGCAGCGAGGAGCTGATCCGTCACGCCGATCCGGTCCTCCGGATGCTCGTCGCGGAGGCCGGGGAGACGGCCGTGATCGCGCGCCGGGTCGGCCTGTCTGCGGTCTCCCTGCACGAGGTGCAGTCGACCCATGCCCTGCGCGTGACCTCCGAGCCCGGCTCCTCGTCGCCGTTGGTCGCGGGCGCGATCGCCAAGGTCCTCCTCGCCTACGCCCCGACCGAGATCCAGGATGAGGTCCTCGCGACCGCACCCCACGCCGGGGCGCTGCGGCGCGACCTCGCGACCGTGCTCGCGGAGGCCAGTGCGCGAAGCGAAGGCGAGCAGATGTCCGGAACCGTGGCCATTGCCGTTCCCATCCTGCGGGATGACGGGATCGTGGCCGCCATCGGCCTCCTCGCGCCAACGGAACGGGCCACGCTGCCGTGGCGAGCACGTGCGGGCCGGCTCCTGGCCGATGGTGCCGCGGCGATCACGGGCGCGCTTCGCGAATAGGACCCGCCCTCCCATCGGTACTATCGCGATATGGCATTGGTACGTTCCGCGATTTGACAATGGCCCCGCATCGGCAGATGCTCCGGCCACATGGACGCACTCGCCGCACTCGCACCGGTCTCGGAGGACTACGCGAGCCTGCCGGTGGCGGACGCATTCGACTGGAGCGATGCCGGCCTTCAGCTCGGCACCGGGGAGTGGTACCTGGTGGCCTTCCGCTCCATCCGTCGGGCCGGGGCAGACGAGATCCGACTCGCCGAGTTCGACGATCGAGCGCACCACGAGGCGGAGTCCGCGCCGGGGTTCGTCCACTACTTCAAGGGACCCGCCGCCGCCGACGGATCGTGTCTCTCGTTCTGCCTGTGGACGAGCCGCGCCGAGGCCCGCTCCGCGTCCGGGCTGCCGGCACACCTCGAGGCGGTCTCGGTGATCGGTGAGATGTACGAGCGCTACACGCTCGAGTTCCTGCGCGTCACGGGCCGTGCCGGCCAACCGCTGGGATTCGAGCCGTACGACGCAGCGCCCGCGGGTCACCCGGAGGGCGCGCCCCTCCCGCTGTCCGGGCTCCCAGTGCCGGGAGCCGCTCCGGCCTCCTGACGGTGGGCGGCCGCGTTCGCGTCACCGTCCGAGTCCGCCGCGTCCTCGGCGTCGGTACCCGCGTCGAGTCCCACCCCCATCCGTAGTGCGGCGACCACGCCGCCCGCCGATGTGATCGCAATGATCATCGCGTGGACGAGCAGCGCCATCGCGAAGGCGGCGTCCGGGTCTGCCCCGAAGATCCCGGCGATCCCCACGGCCGTCAGTTCGAACGTGCCGACGTAGCCCGGAGCCGAGGGGACGATCGTCGCGAGTGCCACACCGCTGGAGAGCAGCGCGGCCTGGCTCACGGAGAGCTCGATCCCGACGGCCTGACCGCCCGCGATGAAGCTCGCGATCGACGCGGCCCAGGCCGCCGCGCTGAGCAGCAACGCGCGCGCCAGCGTCGCGGGCTTGCTCGCCACGGCCAGGCCGGCTCGCAGGCGCCTGGCGAGCTCCAGGACCCGGGGATACCGCTCGGCCAGGGCCATGACCCGCTCCGCGCCCGGGAGCCGGTGGCTGACCATCGCAACGAACAGCCCGACGACGAGCAGGCCGACGAACCCGGCGCCGAGCACCACGGCCGTCGACATCACGCCACCCACACCGAGGATGACGACCGCGAGTGCGGCGAGCCCGACCACGATGACGGTGTCGACGATGCGTTCCACGACGACCGTGCCGAGGACGGTCGGCCGGCTGATGCCTTCACCCTCGCCCAGCGCGTGGCTCCGCACCAGCTCGCCGAGCCGCGCCGGCAGGACGTTGTTGGCGAGGTAACCCAGGTACGTGTAGCCGAGGACCCGGCGGTAGGGCAGCCGCTTGATCGGCTGGAGCAGGGCCTGCCACCGCCCGCCTCGCGCCGCGACGTCGAGGAAGACCGTCCCGACCATCAGCAGGATCCAGGCGGGGTTCGCGGTTCGCAGGACGTCGACCGTCCGGGGCAGGTCGACCGAGCGGGCGAGGATCCAGATGGCGACGCCGCTGATCGCGACGCCGAGAACCGTCCGAAGGATCGTCCTCCGGCTCATGGGCAGCGCGAGCGCATCATCCGTCGAGGTCGGCGGGCGGTCTGACCGGCGATCGAGCCGTCAGCTTCCGCGACCGGCGCACGCGCAATCGATGGAGGAGGTAGCGCGCCACGACCCGCAGGGTCGAGAGGCCGTAGACCACGCTGCGCTTGAAGCCGACCGAGCTCGCCTCCTCGAAATAGCGCGTCGGAACGGCGATCTCACCGATCCGCCGGCGCATCCCGGCCGCCACGACCTGGGCGATGAGCTCCTGGTCGAACACGAAGTCGTCGCTGTTCCGGTTGTACGGGATGGTCTCGAGCAGCTGCCGGCTGTAGGCGCGGAGTCCCGTGTGGTACTCGGACAGGCGCAGCCCGAACGCGAGGTTCTCGACGATCGTGAGGAACCGGTTGCTGACGTACTTCCAGCGCGGCATCCCACCGGCCAGTGGGTCGCCCAGGAAACGACTGCCGAGCATGAGGTCGTGGGTGCCCGCGGCGATCGGCTCGATGAGGGCGGGGATGCGCGTCGCGTCGTACTGGTAGTCGGGATGCAGCATCACGACGATATCGGCGCCGGCGGAGAGGGCCGCGTCGTAGCACGTCTTCTGGTTGCCGCCATAGCCCTTGTTCTGCGAATGGATGATGACGTCGAGCCCAAGGTTCCTCGCGATGTCGACCGTCTCGTCCCCGGATACGTCGTCGACGAGGATGATCTTGTCGACGATCTCGTGCGGGATGTCGGAATAGGTGCGTTCCAGCGTCAGGGCGGCGTTGTACGCGGGCATGACGATGACGAGGTTCGGGCGAACAGGCGGCGTCACGGCGGCAAGGGTACCCGACCGGACAGGGCGCTTCGGGGCACGGCCGGATCCCCGATCGTCAGCCTGCCCAGCGAGTCCCCCATTGCCCGCCCGGGAATCCTCGGACCATGTACGACTCGCCTCAGGGGCACGTTATGGCCGTTGCGACGCCTTCGGGAGGCCGATTGGAGTCCCTCAGGCCCGGTTTCGGGACGTAACGCGCTCCCCGTGCACGTTTCGCATGGTGAGCGGTCCCTTCGCGCTCGGAGCGAGCCATAACGTGCCCCACGAGCGCGTTGTTCATGGTCGGTCCGTCTCGTAGGCAAGCGCTGTGCGACGATACGGGCCGCATCCCCCGACCGTCGCACCAAGGATCCGCACTCATGTTCGAACGCCTCTTCGGCGATACCGCCACCGACCCGTCCGTCGCCGAACGCATCCCGCCCGGCCAGTACCGGACGGAGAAGTTCCCGGTCCTCCATTACGGCTCCGTGCCCAAGGTTGACCTCGCGACGTGGGACTTCCGGGTCTTCGGCGAGGTGGACGCGCCGTTCACGCTGACCTGGGAGCAGTTCAAGGAGCTGCCGCGCAAGCAGGTCCACACCGACATCCACTGCGTGACCCGCTGGTCGAAGCTCGACACGACCTGGGAAGGCGTCCCGATCCAGACCATCCTCGAGCTCGCCCACGTGCGCCCGACCGCGACGCACGTCGTCAGTCACGCCGAACAGGGCTACACCGCCAACCTCCCGCTCGAGGTCCTGGACGACGACGACGTCCTGCTCGCAGACACGTTCGACGGCCAGCCGCTGGAGCCCGAGCACGGCTATCCGCTCCGCCTGCTCGTCCCCAAGAAGTACTTCTGGAAGAGCTCCAAGTGGGTGCGCGGCCTCGAGTTCCTGGACCACGACCAGCTCGGTTTCTGGGAACGCTACGGCTACAACAACGACGCTGATCCCTGGAAGGAAGAGCGCTTCAGCGGCGACTGAGCCCGCCACCTGATCGGGGCACTCAGCCTCGCGTTCGGCGCTCCCGGCCTCAGCTGCGACGCGGCCCACCGAGCAGGGCGGGATCGGGCGTGAAGTAGCGCAGCCGGCGCGTCAGCAGCACGAGCTCCCGCTCGAGCAGGGAGACCAGGCCCTCAAGGCGGATCACGGTCGTCTCCGCCTCGAGCAGGGCCTGCCGACGCGGCAGCTCGACCTGGACGATGCCCGACAGCAGGTACGACAGCACGGTCGGGTCGTCGGGGATGTGCAGGTCGGGCGTAGGCTCGGGCGAGGTCTCCTCCCCTTCGAGGCCTTCCATCTCGGGTCGACCGGGAACCCGGTCGGACCCGTCATCCTGTTGCGACTCGATCTCGACCCGGATGTCGAGCACCTCGGTGGTCTCGCCCTCGCGCGCCCGCATGAGATCGAGATAACGCACGAAGCGACGGATGGCGGCCGCGGCAAGGCGCTCGGCACGCGGTTCGTCGCCGACTTCATCGTCGAGCGGGGTGACCTCGGCGAGCAGGTACGGCTCGGTCTGCGCGTCGACGGACTCGATCGCGAACCGACCGGTCGCGGCGGCCAGCAGGTCGAAGCGGCCGTCCGGGTAGCGCCCCGCCTGGCGGATCTCGGCGAAGGCGCCCACACCGGCCAGCGTGGCCATCCTGGCCGTCCCGATCTCCTGGCCGTCGCGGATGAGCACCACGCCGAACGGTTCGCCGGTATCGAGGCAGCGCCGGGTCATCGCCCGGTAGCGTTCCTCGAAGATGTGGAGCGGCAGGACGATGCCCGGACAGAGCACCGTGTGCAGCGGAAAGAGCGGGATCTCCATCGACCACCGATCCGTGATGCCGTGAAGGGCGGATGCGCGCCCCGGGCGGCGAGACTGCGTCCCGTCGAGTCTAGCCCTGCGAACAAACACGAAGAAGCCGCCGGTGGTCCCGGCGGCTTCGGTACTCGGTCGGGCGTGGACGCGAGGTCAGTGGGAGCAGCCCTTGGGGGCGCCCTCGTCGTCGGCCGTGCGGAAACTGGAACCGCAGCCACAGGCGGCGACCGCGTTCGGGTTGTTCACGGTGAACCCGGCGCCCATCAGCGTGTCGACGTAGTCGATCTCCGAGCCCTGCAGGAGCGCGATGCTCTGGCCGTCGACATACACCTTGATGCCGCTGGCTTGGAGGACCTTGTCCTCGGGCGTCGGCGCGTCCTCGAGCATCATCCCGTAGCGAAAGCCGGAGCAGCCGCCGGAATAGACGTAGACGCGCAGGCCGATATCGGGGTTCGTCTCGTCCTTGGTGAGCTCACGAAGCTTGCTGGCGGCGGCATCGCTGAGAGACACGACCGTATTCGGATCGAGTACGGGGGTCGGCTCGGTGACCGTGGGCTGCTGTTCGATCATGCGGGCTTCGTCCTCCTTCGGACGGGGGTGCTTACGAGTGATTCGAGGTTCGGTTCGTCTGCGCTGGCGCTCATCGTACGCACGACGACGGGTTTCGACAAGCGTGACGCCGAAATCCGATGGTCCGGGTCAGGGTTCGATCTTGATCGAGTCCACGATCGCCTCGAGCTCCGAGCGGTGCTTCGCCGATGTTCCTGCGTAGTCCGTGCGTTGGACCACGATCCGGAGGCCATCGACGTCGAGGATCCAGAGGTGCCACTGGTGGCCCGGCCCCTGGGCGTAGATCCCGGGGTCGAATGGGCGATAGACCTCGCACATGGAGATGTCAGCGGGCACCTGCAGGTCGAGGTACTTGCCGGAGTAGCCGGCCAGCGTGACGTCGACCGGATCCGTCACGTCGAGCAGCGGATGATCCACGAGAGCGTTGGCGAAGTCGTCGACGCTCGGTCCGACCTCCACGTCCGCCGGGATGAAGTGATTGGCCTTCGTGCACGGGTCGCTCACCAGCCAGGCGCCCCTGCCGAAGAGCAGACCAGCTCCGTCGGGCGCGCCATTCCCGATCTCGTCCAACCAGATCGATGACGTGGCGCCGGTGAGCCCGGCCCAGCCATCGGGCACCGTGAACATGATGCGCATGGCGTCGTGTGCGGGCGATGGGCTGCAGCCTGGCTGGCGCTCTGAGCAGTTCGTGTCCCACAGCGGCATCCTGTAGGTGCCGGCAGCGAGCGTGTCATCGTGGATCCAGGGCACGCCGGTGCTGGCTACCGGGCTGGGCGGCGGGCTCGTCGGTGGTGTCGGAGCCATGCTCGGCGCAGCCACACTGGGCGGAGCGATGCTGGGCGAAGTCGGCCCGCCCCCGGACGGTTGCCCGCTCGAA
>CAZFXH010000307.1:0-4396 GCA_964522905.1 uncultured Anaerolineaceae bacterium | reverse complement strand
TGCCCCGTGTCCCTCCTGCGATCAGGCCCGCGGATGGGCCCGCCGATAGACGTCCCGGATCCGCTCCCCGGTCAGATGCGTGTACAGCTGGGTCGTGGAGATACTCGCATGACCGAGCAACTCCTGGACGACGCGCAGGTCGGCCCCGCCTTCGAGCAGATGCGTCGCGAACGAATGCCGAAGCGTATGAGGGCTCACGCGCCCGCCGAGGCCGGCGCGTTTCGCGGCTCCGGTCACGGCGGCCCACGCCGACTGTCGTGCGAAACGGCCCCCGCGATCGCCGAGGAACAGCGGCCCGCCGCGGATGGGTGCCACGTGACTGCGTTCGAGGAGTGCTTGACGTGGCCCCTCGAGCCAGGCGATCAGCCAGTCCAGGGCGACCTCGCCGATCGGCACGAGGCGCTCCTTGTCACCCTTGCCGATGACCCGCACGAACGCGCCGTCGAGGGACAGGTCTTCGCGATCGAGCCCGATGGCCTCACTGACCCGCAGCCCCGCGGCGTAGAGCAGCTCGAGCAGTGCCCGGTCGCGCAGCCCACGCGCGGACGCGGCCTCGAGCAGGCGCTCCACCTCGCTGACGTCGAGCGTGTCGGGAAGGCGCCGGCTCTGGCGGGGCAGGTCGAGGTGGGTCGCCACGTCGACATCGATGAGGCCTTCGCCGAACGCGAATCGATAGAACCCCTTGAGCGCGGCCGCGCGTCGGCGCAGGCTGGTGGGGGCGAGGCCCGTCTCGCCTCGGCCGCGCTGGGTTCGGGCCGCGAGGTACCGGACGGCCGCGTCGGGCGACCGGGCCCAGGCTCCGTCCTCGCCCAGTGACCGGCCGAAGTCCGTGAGATCCCCGCGGTAGGCTCGGATCGTGGCGGGCGCGAGTCCCCGTTCGACGTGCAGGTACGTGAGGTAGTCCTCGACGACCCGGTCGAGCGACGCGGGGGTCACGCGGGTCGGTCGGCCCCTGCCGAGCCGACGGCCGCTCCCCCGCCCCGCCAGGCCTCGGCGCGGTCGAGCAGCTCGCGTGCGGACGCCAGGGACGCCGGGTCGCCCGGACCCCCGCCCAGCATGGCTGCGAGCTCGACGATCCGGCCCTCCCGGTCGAGGCGCTCCACTTCCGTCACGGTGCGGCCCTCTCGCTCTCGCTTGGCGATGCGGTAGTGCGCGTCGGCATGCGCGGCGATCTGCGGCAGGTGCGTCACGCACAGCACCTGGTGCCGGCGGGCCAGGCCCCACAGGCTCCGCCCGACCGGGTCCGCGCTGCGACCGCCGATGCCGCTGTCGACCTCGTCGAAGACGAGCGTGGGCGTTTCGTCGGCCTCGGCCAGCACGCGCTTGATGGCGAGGGCGACTCTGGAGAGCTCACCGCCCGACGCGATCCTGGCGAGCGGCCGCGCCGGCTCACCCGGGTTCGGGGCGAGGCGATAGACCACCTGGTCGACTCCGGTCGTGTCGAAGGCGACGGCATCGCCATCGACCTCGACGGCCGCTTCGCCACTGCCCGCGGGACGGCGGCCCACTGCGACCTCGAAGACGCCGGACGGGAACCCAAGATCCTCGAGGACCTCGCCCACCGCCGAGCCGAGCCCCGACGCCGTTGCCCGACGAGCCTCCGACAGCGCGGTGGCCGCCGCGGCGACCTCGGCCAGCCGCTCGGCGTCCTCGCGCTGGCGTCTTGCACGTTCTTCGTCGAGGCCGCGCAGGCGATCTGCCTCCAGCGACGCTTGCTCTCCGTGCGCGATCACCGCCGCCTCGTCGTCACCGTAGCGGCGGATGAGTGCGTGGATGACGCCGAGTCGCGCGTCGAGCTCTGCGACCGCGCGGGGGTCGTGGTCGACGCTTTCGGACAGGCGCCGCGCTTCCTCCGCCACGTCGGTCAGCTCGGCTTCGAGCCCGGCAAGTCGCTCCGCCAGGGGCTCGAACCGGGGGTCGAGGCGGGCCAGGCCACGGGCCTCCTGGAGCGCGACCGCGGCCGTATCCCGCGCGCCGGCGCCCTCCTGCGTCAGGGCCTCGCGCAGGGACGCCGCTCCCCGGGCGATCGCCTCGCCGTGCTGCGCGGCCGTCAGCCGACCACGGATCTCGTCCGCCTCGCCCAGCCGGAGGCGAGCGGCGGCGATCTCGGACGCCTCGTGCTCCAACAGGTCCAGGCGGCGGGCCACTTCCCGCGGATCCAGGGCGGCAGCGTCGAGCGCGGCCCGGTTCTCGCGCCAGCGCTCGACGGCCCCGGCCATGGCGGCTCGAAGCTCCGCGTGCCCACCAAAGCCATCGAGCAGGTCACGCTGCCACCGCTCGTCGAGGAGCCGCCCCTGGTCGTTCTGGCCGTGGACCTCGACGAGGGCGCCGACCTCGTCGGCCAGGCGGGCGGCCGTCACCGCGGCGTCGTCGAGGCGCGCCGTGGACCGGCCGCTCGCGGCGACCTCCCGGACCGCGATCAGCGGCTCGGGGAGTCGATCGAACAGCGCCTCCACGCGGGCGGCCTCCGCGCCGTGACGGACCAGGCCCGTGTCCGCGCGGGCGCCCATCGCGAGCCCAAGAGCATCGATCAGCAGGCTCTTGCCGGCGCCCGTCTCGCCGGTGATGACGTTGAGGCCCGCATCGAAGACCAGGCGGAGCCGATCGATGAGAGCGAGGTCGGAGACCGTGAGCTCCAGGAGGTGACCCGGGGCCGCGGCATCGTCGGTCATGACGGCAGCAGCTCCACCTTGTGGCGGAGCAGGTCCCAGAACGAGAGCGCACCACGCGGGTGCAGCATACGGATCGGCCGTTCGAGCGCGCGAACCTCGACCACGTCACCTACGTCGATCGGCGTGTCCTCCCGACCGTCGACCGATACGAGCGCCTCGTGCGCATCGACGACGCGGCAGCGCACGACCTGCTCAGGGCTGACCACGACCGAGCGGAAGGCTGACAGGTAGGCCGCGATCGGCGTGACGATGAGGTTGCGGCTCACCGGGTCGAGGATCGGGCCGCCGGCCGAGAACGAATAGCCGGTCGAGCCGGTCGGGCTCGCGATGACGAGGCCGTCGGCGATGAACGTCGCGAGATGCGTGTCGTCGATCGAGACGTCGAGCCGGCACACGCGGGCCAGCGATCCCCTCGCGACGACGATGTCGTTCAGGGCCACGTACTGGTCCGCTTCCCCCGGCCCGCCGCCGGCGGCGCGCAGGATGCGTCCCTCGATGACCATGCGCTCGTCGAAGGTGTACTCGCCCGCGACGATCCGCTCGAGCACCGTCTCCAGGTCACTCGCCTCCGCCTTGGAGAGGAACCCGACCTTGCCGAGGTTGATGCCGAGGATCGGGACGTCCACCTCCGCCACGGCTCGGGCCGCCCGCAGGAACGTGCCGTCGCCGCCGAGCACGATCAGAGCGTCGGTCGTCGGAAGCTCGCGCAGGAGCGTGTCCAGGTCGGCGGCCGGGGAGTGCCACTCGGCGATGTCACGCATCTGGCACCAACCCGCGGCACGTGCCGCAAGTTCCACGGTGCGCTCCTGGGTCGGGTTGTAGGCGAATCCGATGCGGGCGACGGTCATGAGCGCTGGTGTTCCGTGTCGGTGGCGATCCGACCGGTCGTCGCTGCCGGGGCGGTCGCGGCGGTCGGGGCGGCGGCGGTCGGGGCGGCGGGCTCAGTCGGGCTGGCGGGCTCCGTCGGCGCGGTCGCCTGGGCGATGAGCTCGCCGATCTCCGCACAGCCGGGGCCTGGCGCGAGGTGCACGAGGAATTCCCGATTGCCCTCCGGGCCAAGGATCGGCGAGGCGATGAGCGCGCGCGTGCCGAGCCCCTGTTCCGTGGCGACGGCGACGACCCGCTCGAGGACCTCGCGGTGGACCGCGGGATCGCGCACCACGCCGTGGTCCGTGCGGCCCTTGCCCGCCTCGAACTGCGGCTTGACGAGCGCGACGATGGGGGCTTGCGGCGCCAGGGTGGCGACGACCGGCCCCAGCACCTTGTCGAGCGAGATGAAGGACACGTCGATCACCGCGAGCTCGATGCGTTCGGGAAACGTCGTGCCGGTCAGGGTCCGGGCGTTCGTTCGCTCCATCGAGGTCACCCGATCGTCGCGACGGAGCCGCTCGGCGAGCTGGCCACGACCGACGTCGAGCGCATAGACGTGCCGTGCGCCGCGCTGGAGCAGGACGTCCGTGAACCCGCCAGTCGAGGCGCCCACGTCCAACGCGGTCAGCCCGGCAGGGTCGATCCCGAAGCCATCGAGGGCGGCCGCAAGCTTGTGTCCGCCGCGACTGACGTACGGTTCCGGGCGGGCCACCTCGATCGCGGTCCCAGGATCGAGCGCGTCGCCGGGCTTGTGGTCGAGCCGCGCGGAATCACCGTCACCGACCCGTACCTTGCCCGCGAGCACGAGCGCCTGCGCCCGGCTGCGCGTCTCGACCAGGCCGCGCTCCACGAGC
>CAZFXH010000306.1:0-4609 GCA_964522905.1 uncultured Anaerolineaceae bacterium | reverse complement strand
TCGCAACGGCCGGGACATGGTTCTCGCGATGACCCACGAGGAGGTCGTCGGGATCCTCCTCGCGGACATCGTCAAGTCCTATCGCCAGCTCCCGATGCAGGTCTATCACTTCCAGACGAAGTGGCGCGACGAGCCGCGCGCACGCGGCGGCCTCATCCGCGTGCGCGAGTTCGTCATGAAGGACGCGTACAGCTGCGACCGTGACGAGGCTGGCCTCGACGCCAGTTACGAAGCACAGCACGGCGCGTATGTGCGGACCTTCGACCGCCTCGGTATCGACACCGTCGCCGTCTCCTCGGACGTCGGGATCATGGGCGGGTCGCAGGCCCACGAGTTCATGTTCCTCAACCCGGCCGGCGAGGACGTCCTGGTCCTGTGCGAAGCGTGCGGCTACGCGGCGAACCGCCAGGTCGCGGTCGTGCCCAAGCCGGACCCCGCTCCGGAGGACCCGCTGCCCATCGAGGAGGTCGCCACGCCCGGCACGACCACCATCGCGTCCCTCGCCGAGTTCCTGGGGGTCTCCCCGGAGCGCACCGCCAAGGCCGGGTTCTTCAAGACCGGCGACGGCCGGTTGGTGACGTCGATCGTCCGGGGCGACTACGAGGTCAACGAGACCAAGCTCGGGAACGCCGTGAAGGCCATCGGCGGCATGCGGCCCGCGACCGTCGAGGAGATCAAGGCGGCAGGGATGGAACCGGGCTACGGTTCCCCGATCGGGGCCCGTGACACGGTCGTCGTCGTCGTCGACGACCTCGTCGCGCGTTCCGCAAACCTGGTTGCGGGCGCCAACCGCGAGGGCTTCCACTACCGGAACGTCAACGTGGGTCGGGACTTCACCCCGGACGTGACGACCGACATCGCGAACGTCCAGGAGGGTGATGCCTGCCCGGCCTGCGGCCAGCCGGTCATCCTGCGCAACGGCATCGAGGTCGGGAACATCTTCAAGCTCGGTACGAAGTTCACGGACGCAGCCGGTGCCACGTACCTCGGCGAGGATGGCCAGGCCCACCCCATCGTCATGGGCTCCTACGGCATCGGCGTCGGGCGGAATGTCGCGTGCATCGTCGAGGCCCACCATGACGAAAAGGGCATCGTCTGGCCGGCCGAGGTCGCGCCATTCGCCGCCCACCTCGTGTCGATCGGCGCGAACAAGGAGCCGCGCATCACGGAGATCGCCGAACGGCTGCACACGATCGCCAGGGAAGCGGGACCGCGGCACGAGATCCTGTGGGACGACCGCGACGAGTCGCCGGGCGTCAAGTTCACCGACGCCGAACTGCTGGGCATGCCCTGGATCCTGACGGTCTCGCCGCGCTCGCTCGCGGCCGGCGGCATCGAAATAACCGAGCGCGCCACGGGCGAACGCTCGACGCGTCCGATCGAGGAGGTCGAGGCGCTCCTCGCGAACGGATTCGCTCCCGCGACCTAGCCGCCTTCGGTCGAGATCCCGCTCGGCGGCATCGCCCCCCGCGCTCCCTCGGGTGCGAGTGGCTCGACCGCCGCCGGATCGACGGTCGTGCCATCGAGCGAGAGGACCAGGTCGTCGCTCTCGACGATCTGGTCGACGAGATCGCTCGAGGAGACGACCTGGCCGCCCACCTGCTCGGGCTCGTCGCCGATCCGGCTGATCGCGAAGCTGACCGCGGGCGGGATCGACGCCGAGATCTCGATCTCGGCGATCCGGTACGGCGACCCCTTCGTGCGCAGGGACTTGTTGGTCATCTCCTGGAGGGCCGTTGCCTTGATGATCAGCTCCGCGAGCGTGCCCGGGTCGATCTTCTCGATGACGGTGCTCATGCCCCGCTTCGCCATGCCGATCGCCTCGCGGGCGCTGGCACCTGCCCCCGACAGGCCTTTGCCGAGCTTGTCCTGGGTGGTGACCGCGTCGCCGGGCGCGCCGGTCGCCTGCCCGGTCGCCTCCTGTGCCTTCAGGCGTGCGGTCTCGGCCGCTTGCGCTGCGGCCTCCTGGGCGCGCTTGATGAAGCTCACGGCGATCCCCTTCGCGACTCCCCTTCGGCCGTCTGCCGCCTCGCCGGAGCATAGCGAGACGCGCCCGGCGCGACCACTACGATGTCGGAAGCATGCCGCAACGCCCGACGCTTCCCGGGGATGACCTGTATGCCCGTCTCGGGGTGCCTCGCGACGCCAGCGCCGAGGCGATCGAGCTCGCCTGGCGTGGCCTCCTGCGCAAGCACCACCCGGACATCGCCGGCCCCGACGCCCTGGAGCTCGCGAAGCGCATCAACGTCGCGCACGATTGGCTCAGCGACCCGGAGCTGCGGCGCCGCTACGACCGCGAGCACGCTGACGGGATCCGTTCCGGGCGATCCCCACGGGCGACCGGCCGGGCCGAACGATCCGCCACCGCCTGGCGGCCGACACGCCGGGCGCCGACCACCGCAGAGCGGGTGAGTGCCGTAATCGAGCGTGTCGGCCGCCTGACGCCCGACGAACTGGACCGGCTGTCACTCGCGGAGCCGGCGCCCATCGCCTTCCTGGCGACCCTCCGACGCTTCGTGCCGCCGGAGCTGGACACCGTGATCGAGCGCGCCGAACGGGAGGCCGTGGCCAACCTGCCGGGTCGCGCCCGGCGCGATCTCCCGACCCGCGACGCGGTCGTCGGCCAGCTCGCCGACATCGTGCTGGGCGACATCCTCGAGGCGTTGCTCGGCGATCCGGCCGGACCACGCGCCCGAGAGCGGCTGACGCGCGGCTGGGAGGCGGCCGTCGGGCAGCCGCGCTACGGTCCGGCCACGGCCGCGGTCGGCGATCTCCTCGAGCGGCTCCGGGTCCTCACCGCTGACCAGGTCCGCTCCCTGGCGTCGACCGGCACGCGGGAGCGCCTCGGAGCGCCGCCCTGGCCGCGGGCCACCTCGCCCGAAGAGGACGATGCGCTGCGCGTCTCCAGCGAGCTGGCCTCGGCCGACGCGGCGGCGGCCATCGATGCCGTCGAAGGCGTCGGCGAGCGCCATGGCGGACCAGCCAGGCGTGCTGCGGCGCGGATGGCGCACCTGCTCGTGCTGCGTCACGCATTTCCGGCCAGGGAGTTCGAGCGCCATGCGGCTCCGTGGCTCGGGACGCTGATCCCCCGGCTGGCGCCCTGGGGGGCCCGGGTCGGCCGACGAGCCGGCGGCGACTGACCGGGCGACGCGTTCCCCGACCGTCGAGCGGCAGGCTGTGCGATGCTCGACCCATGGACCCATGGATCGTCGTCAGCCTGGCGCTTACGTTGCTCACGGTGGTCGTCGCCGCGATCGCCGTCCGTAACGGTCGCGCGCTGACGCGTTCCCTGGCCGCGAACAGGCGCCTCCGGGCAGACGCAGTACGGCAAGCCGAAGAGATCGCCCAGGCCAGCGCGGAGCAGGCGAGCCTGTTGCAGGCGTTCGCCTCCGGAGTCGTGCGTGTGGATCACGGCCTACGCGTCATCGCCGCGAACAGCGCGGCACACACGCTGCTCGGCCTGACACCCGGAACGCTCGTGGGCCGGTCGCTGATGGAGGCGTTCCTCGATGCGACCGTGGAATCGATGGCGCACGTCGCTCTCGCTCAGGGCACGGCACGTATCGAGCTCCGGCGGACCGACGCCGATGGGCCGATGCTGACGGTCCGCGCCACGCGGGCGCATCGCGGCGGGCTGTGGCTGGTCGTGGACGACGTCTCCGAGCTTCGCCGGCTGCAGCGGATCCGGACCGAGTTCATCGACAATCTCTCGCATGAGCTCCGGACGCCACTCACGACCGTGAGCCTCCTTGCCGAGACGCTGTCCCGCGAGGCCGAAGGTCCGGATGTCGTGCTGCCATCCAGGATGCGCGACCGGATCGGCAAGATCGAGGTCGAGACCGGGCATATCGTCCAGATGGTCAACGAGCTGATGGACCTGTCGCGCATCGAGAGCGGCGGCACGCTCGCGCTCGTGGACGGGCTCGACATGGGCCGTCTCGTGGGGCAGTCGGCGGAGCGGCTTCGACTGTTTGCCGATCGCCAGGGTGTGACGCTCAGGGTCGAGGCGCCGGATGGCCTGCCGGCGATCCGAGGAGACGCGGCCCGGATCGGCCAGGTCGTCATCAACCTCGTCCACAACGCCGTCAAGTTCAGCCCCGATGGTGGCGAGATCTTCGTGCGGGTGCGTCCCGAGGATGGGGACATCGTCACATCGGTACAGGATCACGGGGTGGGCATCCCGCGTGACGCCCAGGGCCGGGTCTTCGAGCGGTTCTACAAGGTGGATCGTGCCCGCCTGCGGGCCGAAGCGGGCGGCGGGACCGGCCTGGGCCTCGCGATCGCGCGGCACGTCGTGGAGCAGCATGGCGGGCGCATCTGGGTCGAATCGGCGGAAGGATCCGGCTCCACGTTCTCGTTCGCGCTGCCGGCCGGCGCCGGCGGCGAGCGCTGAGGTAGGGACCCGTGCTTCGACTTGCCCATCGCGGCGATTGGCGACGTGCCCCGGAGAACACCCTGCCGGCGCTGCTTGCCGCCCTCAAGGCCCCCGCCTGTGACGGCCTCGAGTTCGATGTCCGGCTGTCGGCGGACGGGGTGCCGGTGCTGCTCCACGACGAGACCCTCGCCCGCGTGCAGGGACGGCCCGAGCCGGTCGGAGAATTGCGGGCAC
>CAZFXH010000305.1:0-1688 GCA_964522905.1 uncultured Anaerolineaceae bacterium | reverse complement strand
CGGCCGCCGTGCGGTTGCGGTTGTCGGTCTGGGCCTCGACGAGGACCGCCACGCCGCCCGGGCCGTAGCCCTCGTAGACGATCTCCTCGTACTGCTCGGCCTCGCCCCCGCCGGTCGCCTTGTCGATCGTCCGCTTGATGTTGTCGGACGGCATGTTCACCGAGCGCGCCTTCTCGATCGCGAGACGAAGGCGGTAGTTGGCGTCAGGGTCGCCGCCGCCCTGCCGCGCAGCCACGCTGATCTCGCGCGCGACCTTCGTGAAGAGGGCGCCGCGCTTGGCGTCGGTGACGCCCTTCTGGCGCTTGATCGTGGACCATTTGCTATGACCTGACATCGCGGGCCGGAGTATAGCCGACTATCATGGCCGGACCCCGCTCGCCCCCCGGCCCCCGGTCGCACCCTTCCACAGGAGGAACGTCTGGCCCGATGACGATGAAGAGCGTCGACCTGCCCCACCTCCGAAGCGTCGTCCTGGCTGGCCACGCCGGCGGCGGCAAGACGACGCTCGCGGAACAGTTGCTGTTCAACGCCGGGGCGATACCCAGGCTTGGTCGCGTGGACGACGGCACCGCGCACCTCGACTTCGAGCCTGAGGAACAGAAGCGCCGCGAATCGCTGAGCCTTGCAGTCGGCACCTTCGAGCACGACGGCACCCGGATCTCGCTGGTCGACACGCCGGGCTACCCCGATTTCGCGGCCGACATGATCGAGGGCTTCGCGGCCGCCGACGGCGCCCTGATCGTCATGGACGCGTCCGCCGGCGTCGGGGCCGGGCTCGAGCAGGCGGTCGCGCTCGGACGCAAGAGCGGGACCGCGGCGTGTTTCTTCATCAACAAGTCGGATCGTGAGAACGCCGACCCGACGGCGGCGCTCGATGCCCTGCGGGAGACCTTCGGCGACAAGATCGCGCCACTCCAGATCGCGATCGGCGCCGCCGATACGTTCGACGGCCATATCGATCTCGTGCACCGCAAGGCGTACAAATGGGACGGCACGAACGAAGTCGAGATCCCGATGCCGGAGGAACTCGCCGACGAGGTCGCGAAGCGGCGCGACCAGCTCCTGGCGGCCGCGGCCGAGGCCGACGACGACGTGTTGGTCAAGTACCTCGACGGCGAGGAAATCTCCGACCCCGAGCTCGAGGCCTGCCTGCGCAAGGGCGTCAAGGAGAGCATCCTCGCGCCGGTCCTGGTGGGGTCAGCGGCGAAGGGCATCGGCCTCAAGGCGTTGCTCGACGCGATCGTCCGCTACCTCCCCTCCCCGGCCGACGAGGCGCCGGTCAAGGCGATCGACAAGGGCGGCGCCGAGGTCGAGATCCCGGCCGACGAGAACGGGCCCCTGCTCGTCCGGGTGTTCAAAACGACCGCCGATCCGTTCGTGGGCCGGCTCACCTACCTGCGGGTCCTCTCAGGCACCCTGCGCTCCCAGGCGCACGTCTGGAACACCACCCGGGACCAGGACGAGCGCATCGGCCAGCTCCTGCTGTTGCATGGCAAGGACCAGGAGGCCATCGGCGAGCTCAAGGCGGGCGAGATCGGGGCCGTGGCGAAGCTCGCCGTGACGGAGACGGGCGACACGCTCGCGACGAAGGAGCGGCCGCTGCAGCTGCCACCGCTCGAGTTCCCTGCCCCGTCGCTGCTGGTCGCGATCGAGCCCGTCTCCAAGCAGGACCTCGACAAGATGGGGCC
>CAZFXH010000304.1:0-5250 GCA_964522905.1 uncultured Anaerolineaceae bacterium | reverse complement strand
GCAGGCCCCTCGTTGGTGCCGACCACAACATCTTGTGGTTCGGCGAGGAGCTGGCTGGCGAGGAAGGATTCGAACCTTCGATCTCCTGATCCAGAGTCAGGCGCCTTACCGCTTGGCCACTCGCCAGTGGTTGGCCCGATTCACGTTCACGGGCCGTGCCTTCGACTTCAGATCGGACACATCGCGCCGTCTGAATCCGGGGGTGTCAGGCGGACATCCCCGGAAGAGTCATGCGAACCAGGGTCGCCCGACCATGAGTCAAGCGAACCAGACGCCAGGCAATCTTACCCGGGCCTGCCGGCGGCAGCCAGCCGTCGCCTCGGCACGCGTCCAGACCGGCATGGTTTGAGGGATGCGGGCGGCTGGGTGACACCACGAGCGATCGCGTGTCGCGAAAACGCGGCCCCTTCGCTGTCCTTTGCGCGTGGGCACCGCGCGCTGCGGCCGGATACGGGCGACCGAGGCAAGGCCGAAGCGCCGGTCCGGTCAGTCCACGTGGCCCTACTGCGTTGGGAGTGATCGGTGGTTCGATCGTGTCGGACCCAGGGCTTCTGCCCATCCTGCGCGACGAGGTGAGAGCAGCTTGAACGACGACCGGCAGTCGAGGCTTGCCGTCAAGGATCCATGGACGATGGACGGCCGTGCCGTCGCGACGGCGCTCCTGTCCGATCCCGTGAACGGGCTCGCTCCCGACGAGGCCCGAGCCCGCCTGGACCGGTACGGCCCGAACGAGCTCCGCGCGCGGGCGGTCAAGCCCGCCTGGCGGCTGTTCGTCGAGCAGTTCACGAACGCGATGATCCTCGTCCTCATCGGCGCGGCGATCATCACCGCGGCCATCGGCCACCTGAAGGACACGGTCGTCATCCTCGCCATCGTCGCGCTCAACGGGATCGTCGGTTTCGTCCAGGACTACAGGGCCGAGAAGGCCATGGACGCCCTCAAGCGGATGACGAGCCCGTCGACGCGTGTCATTCGCGGCGGCGAAACGTCAATCCTGCCCGCGACCGAGCTCGTGCCGGGCGACCTCGTCCGGCTCGACGCTGGCGACATGGTGACCGCGGACATGCGTCTCCTCGAGGCGCAGGCGCTCCGGATCAACGAGGCCGCCCTGACTGGCGAGTCGGAACCGGCGAGCAAGATCACGGCACCCCTCCCGCTCGTGACTGCCGCGCTCCTCGCCGATCAGCGGAACATGGGATTCAGCGGCACCGCGGTGACCTACGGACGGGGTCTGGGCGTCGTCGTGGCGACGGGGATGGGGACCGCGCTCGGTCGAGTGGCCGAGCTGCTCCAGGAGCACACCGGCGGCCAGACACCGCTCCAGCGGCGGCTGTCGACGCTCGGCAAGCGGCTGGCGGTCGCCGCCGCGCTGATCTGCATCTTCGTCTTCGTATCCGGGGTCGCTCGTGGTGAACCGGCCGACGTCATGTTCCTGACGGCGGTGAGCCTCGCGGTCGCGGCCATCCCCGAAGGACTGCCTGCAGTCGTGACGATCGCGCTGGCGCTTGGCGCCCGACGGATGGCCGCCCGACGCTCGCTGATCCGCAGACTGCCGGCCGTCGAGACGCTGGGCTCGGTGAGCGTCATCTGCAGCGACAAGACCGGGACGCTGACCGAGAACCGGATGCTCGTCGAGCGCGTGTGGACGCCCTCAGGCGAATATCGCGTCACGGGCGACGGCTACGCTCCGGACGGCACCTTCGAGCCGGAGCCGGTCGACGACCGGGCGCTCGATCGGCTCGTGCGGGTGGCTGCCGCGTGCAACGACGCCTCCCTTCGCGGTCCCGCGCGGAGCGGCGACCCGTGGTCGATCACCGGCGACCCGACCGAGGCGGCACTCCTCGCTCTCGCTGGGAAGCGCGGCGTCGATGCGACCGAGCTGGTGGCCGCCTGCCCGCGGATCGAGGAGCTGACATTCGACTCCCAGCGCCGTCGGATGGCGACGCTCCACATCGTCGGCGGACCGGTGTGGGTGGCGGTCAAGGGGGCGCTCGAAGCGCTCGCACCGTTGATCGATCCGATCGATGCTGACGTGTTGGCCGAGGCCGAACGAGTCGCCGAGGGCTACGCCGCCGACGGCTACCGCGTCCTCGGCCTCGCCGAACACAACGTCCCCGACGTCCCGACCCGACTGGAGGACGCCGAACGGGGGCTCCGTCTGCTCGGGATCGTGGGGATGGCAGACCCGCCACGGGCAGCTGCCGCTTCGTCGATCGCCGCGTGTCGAGCGGCCGGCATCACGCCGGTCATGATCACCGGAGACCACCCTCTGACCGCCGCGGCCATCGCCCGCCGGATCGACGTGCTCCGGGAGGATGGTCGGATCCTGACCGGTGCCGAACTCGAGGCGCTCGACGACGCCGAATTCGACTCCATCGTTGCCGAGGTCGCCGTGTATGCCAGGACGAACCCGGAGCAGAAGCTCCGGATCGTCGACGCGTGGCGACGGCGGGGCACGGTCGTGGCGATGACGGGCGACGGCGTCAACGACGCGCCGGCGCTGAAGCTCGCCGACATCGGCATCGCGATGGGCATCACCGGGACCGAGGTCAGCAAGGAAGCCGCCGACATGGTCCTTGCCGACGACGATTTCGCGACGATCGTCGCGGCCGTCGAGGAGGGGCGGCGGATCTACGACAACATCCGGCGCTTCGTGCGCTACCTGCTGACGACGAACTCAGCGGAGATCTTGGTCATGACGCTGGCGCCCTTCCTGGGGCTGCCGTTCCCCCTCATCGCGGTCCAGATCCTGTGGATCAACCTCGTCACCGATGGCCTCCCCGCACTTGCTCTCGGGGTCGAGCCAGCCGAGCGCGACACGATGCGCCGACCTCCGCGGGCCCCGACCGAGTCGATCTTCGCGCGCGGTTTGTGGCAGCACGCGATCTGGGTGGGTCTGTTCATGGCCGGTGTCACTTTGGCGGTCCAGGCGTACGCCATCGATCGAGGCTGGCCGTGGCAGACGATGGTCTTCACGACGCTCGCGCTCCTCCAGCTCGGGAACGCGTTGGCCGTGCGCTCCGAGCACGAGAGCTTCTTCCGCCTTGGCCTTCGCTCCAACCTCCCGCTGACGATCGCTGTCGGTGGCACGCTCGTCGTGCAACTCGCGCTCGTGTTCGTACCGGCGTTCCAGCCGATCTTCGAGACGGTCGCACTGACACCGGTGCAGCTGATGCTCGTTCTAGGTGCGTCAACCCTCGCGTTCGTTGCCGTCGAGATCGAGAAGTGGGTGGGGCGGCGCCGGCGATCTAGAGGAGCAGGTTCGAACGGTCACATCACCTGACTTGACGTCAGGCAACGACCGAGGAGAGGGGACTGAGCCTCTGTCGCCTCAGGGAGCCGGTACGTTCGGGGGAGTGGACGCAGGTGGTGCCCGCTGGCATCGTGCGGCAATGACCACCGCGCCCGATCGACGTCCCCGCCTCGTCGCGCTGCTCCTGGTCGTCGCCCTACTGACCGGGTTCGCCGCCACCGTTTCGGTCTCGGCGGCTCCGGCGCTACCGGCCTGCAAGGTGGCAGACACCCTGACGAAACACCGTTGGTACGGGGACTGGGCGCGTTCGCTGCTCGATCCCACGTACCGCCTGTCGAGCGTGTACAAGCCGACCGACCTGCGCCCGACCTCGTACGCCAGCCTCAATTCCGGCTACTACGTTCGCCGCCACGTCATCGCGGATCTCAAGTTGATGGCCGAGGCGGCACGGCGGGCGGGTGCGCGGCTCTCCGTGCAGTCGGCGTTTCGAAGCTACGCCACGCAGAAGTCGACGTTCGCCTACTGGGTCCGGGTGCACGGTTACGCGGTCGCGCTCAAGGAGAGCGCCAGGGCGGGGCACAGTGAGCACCAGCTCGGCACGACGGTCGACTTCCGGAGCTACGGCGGTTCGGCGCCCTGGAACTACACGGACTGGGCGACCACCAGGGCCGGCAAATGGCTGAAGGCCAATGCCTACAAGTTCGGCTTCATCATGACCTACCCGAAGGGCAAGACCTCCGTCACGTGCTACACGTACGAACCGTGGCACTACCGGTATGTCGGTCGCGCGCGGGCCGCGAAGATCCGGGCGAGCGGCCTGACCCTGCGCCAGTACCTGTGGCGCGAGCAGAACACCCCGGCGCCCACACCGACGCCGGCCCCGACTCCGACGCCCACGCCGGTGCCGACGCCCACCCCGGTGCTGACTCCGACCCCGGTTCCGCCCCCGGCACCGCCCGCCTGATCCCCGCCCGCCAGCCGCGTCTCCGCGCTACCCTTCGGGCGTGACCGCCATCCCGACGACGTTTCGCGCGTACGTGGCCGAGAAGATCGATGCACCCGAGGGTCCGCGCGTCGAGCGTGGCGTGCGCGAGTTCCTGGCCACCGACCTGCCGCCCGGCGAGGTGGAGGTGCGGGTCAGCTGGTCGAGCGTCAACTACAAGGACGGCCTGGCGACACGCGCAGACGGCAGGGTCGCCCGGATCAGCCCGATCATCCCCGGCATCGACCTGGCCGGGGAAGTCGTCGCCTCGTCCGATCCCGGGATCCGGGTGGGGTCGTCGGTCGTGGCCCACGGGTATGACCTGGGGGTCGCGAGGCACGGCGGCTACAGCGAGTACCAGCGGGTCCCCGCGGTCTGGGTCGTGCCCCTGGCGCCCGGGCTGTCGCCCCGCGAGGCCATGGCGATCGGCACGGCCGGGTTCACGGCCGCCATGTCCGTCGCGGCGCTCGAGGAGCGCGGCCTCGACCCGGCCGACGGGCCAGTGCTCGTCACCGGTGCGAGTGGCGGGGTCGGGGGAACGGCCCTTGCGATCCTCGCTGATCGCGGCTACGAGGTGTGGGCGGCTACCGGCAAGCCCGACGAGGCGGAGCGACTTCGCAGCCTGGGGGCGGTCGGGATCCTGGATCGGGACGAGGTGACCGCCCCGGGTAAGCCGCTCGAATCGGAGCGATGGGCAGGTGCGGTCGACGCGGTCGGCGCGGCCACGCTGCCGTACGTGCTGCGGACCCTGCAGACAGGGGCGGCGGTCGCGGCCAGCGGGAACGCATCCGGGCCGAAGCTCGACACGACGGTCTTCCCGTTCATCCTCCGTGGCGTCGCGTTGCTCGGCATGGACTCGGCCCAGCTCGCGATCGGCCGCCGGCGCGTCATCTGGGACCGGCTGGCCACGGACCTGCGGCCGCGATCGCTCGGTGAGCACGTGACCGAGGTGACGCTGGACACCCTGGATGCGGCTCTCGACGGGATCCTCGCCGGTGAGGCCCGCGGCCGCTGG
>CAZFXH010000303.1:0-18057 GCA_964522905.1 uncultured Anaerolineaceae bacterium | reverse complement strand
CCGTCCGTCGAGATCTCCTGCAGCTCGAACCGCTCCATCGTAATGGCGTCGAACGGGCAACGCTTGACGCACAGCGCGCAGCGGATGCAGCGCTCCTCATCCAGGATCATCGCCCCGCCGTTCTCCCAGCCGTACGCCTCCTCGAGCTCCGGCAGCAGGCCCTCGGATTTCAGCGTATTGATGTCGACCATGTGGATGACGCCCTCGGGGCAGACATCGGCGCACGCCCCGCACAGCACGCACCGGAACGGGTCGAACCAGATGTTGTAGTTGCACATGAGGCAACGCGTGGACTCGGCGACCGCGCCCGTCGCGTCGTAGCCGAGCTCGACGGGCGTGTTGAAGTTGACGACGGGGTCGGTCGAGGGCATGCGCACAGCGAGCGGGACCATCGGGATGTGCTGACGCGGCAGGACATCGTAGAACTCCGGCATCTCGAACCGCCATGAGCTCGTGACCTTGACGTTGGCCGCGACCGACACGTCCGTCCGCCCGGCGAGATAGCGATCGATCGCATAGGCCGCTTTCTTGCCGTGACCGGCGGCCTCGATCAGGGTGGTCGGTCCGGTCACGAAGTCGCCGCAGGCGAAGACGCCCTTGACGTTCGAGGCGTAGGTGGCGGGATCGACCTTGACTCGGCCGCGGTTGATCTCGAAGCTCGCCTCGACCGGCAGGAAGGTCAGGTCGGCGGCCTGCGAGACGGCCGGGATGACGGTCTGGGCCGGGACGATGAACTCGGAGCCCTCGATCGGCACGGGCGAGCGGCGTCCGGAGGCGTCCGGCTCGCCGAGGCGGTTGCGGATGAACTTGACGGCGGTGACCTTTCCGTCCTCGCCGAGGATCTCGATGGGGCTGGCCAGGAACTCCATCCGGACGCCCTCGCGCTCCGTCTCGCCGAGCTCCTCCTCGTCGACCACGAGCTCCGAGCGGGTGCGGCGGTAGGCGATCGTGACGTTCTCCGCGCCATGCCGGAGGCTCGTGCGCGAGCAGTCCATCGCGGTATAGCCACCACCGATGACGACGACGTCGTTGCTGACCTCGAGGGGCTGGCCCAGGTTGGCCTTCTTCATGAAGTCGACGCCGTAGTCGACGCCCTCGAGCTCGGCTCCCGGGATGTCGAGTGCGACCGCGTCCATCGCCCCGGCCGTGATCGCGATGGCGTCGTACTCGGCCCGAAGCTGCTCGAAGGTGATGTCCTTGCCGATCGTCGTGTCGTAGACGAACGTGACGCCGAGCCGCTCGACCAGGCGGACATCCATCTCGATGGCCTCGCGAGGCAGGCGGAACGCCGGCACGCCGATGAGCATCGTGCCGCCGCCGTAGGGCAGGCTGTCGAAGACCGTGCACTGGTAGCCCTTCATCGCGAGCTCCCGCGCGACCGAGATCCCGGCGGGGCCGGCGCCCACGATCGCGACCCGCTCCGCACGGGCGGGGATCTGCGGCATGACGTCGGGGATCCCGGACGCCTCGTGCCACTCCACGAGGAACCGCTTCATCGCCCGGATGGCCAGCGGGCGGTCGATGTCGCCACGCCGGCAGGCCCGCTCGCACGGCGCCGAGCAGACGTATGAGCACATCGCCGCGACCGGGTTCGGTTCGCGGGAGAGGATGTAGCCCTCTTCGAACCGGCCCTCGGCAGCGAGGTTCAGATAGCCGCGGCAGTTCGTCGCCACCGGACACGCTTCCTGGCACTCGATGTTGCACTGCAACCAGGAGGCGTCGACGGGCTGGACGAGGAATTCCTGGGCTGGGTCGATGGCCAAGCGGGGACGTGCCTTTCCTGGGGGTTTGTCGGAGTTCGGGCGCCAGCGGACGATCGGCGGTTCGCCGACCACGCCAATCTACCATCCGCCTCGCGAGGGCTGCAAAGCCCCCGCGGCATCCGGCTGCGGGGCTTCGACGGACACGTCCCGGCTCTGCGGCGGTTGACGGTGGCTGCCCTCGCAGCTACGCTGCCCAGCGGAGGCCGCGTACGCTCGAGTTCTCGAGCGCGACCGGAGGGAGATCGGGCAGCGTGACCGCCAGCGAGTTCGTGTTCCTGGCGCTCGGACTGGTCCTGGGCGTTGCCGCCGGCGCGGCTCTGGTGGAGATCCTGCGTGCACGACCCCCCGCCCCGCGTGAGGTCCGGGTCACGGTCGCCCCCGATGCCGTCCCGCGACGTCGCTCGACGACCCTGGCCGACCACGCGTTCGCCGGGATCGCGGCGGCTGAGCCGGCCCGCGGAGGCCCGGCGGATCGACGCGACGACGCTGCCGGTGTGGCGCCCGGCGTCATGGAACGTCGAACACCTGTTCGTTCCGGCGCTCTGGCCGAGTCCCTCGGTACCGATGGGGTCGGCGAGGGACGGGCCATGACTGCGGTGGCGCGACGGCCACTCCCCATCTCCGGTGGGGCGGATCCCACCCTGACCGCCATTCGAGCATCCGCGGCGGCAAGTGCTGCCACCGCCCAGGGCCAGCAGACCGCCACGGCGCTTCTTGACGCGCCGACCGGCAGCGCCGACGACGTGGCCTCCTCCGCGCCGTCGGCGCCGTCGTCGGCGCCGGACGCACGCCCGGCGCCGGCCGGTCCGTGCGCCGAGCCCCGGCGACTGGCCGACGAGCGTTGCGAGCTTGCCGATCGCGCCCGGGCCCAGGCAGGCGTCGCCGAGGAATCGCATCGCGCCGCGCAGCGCGCCTACGACCAGCACGAGGCCGCAGCCGAGACCGCCGCGGCAGCCGCGGATCCACGCGCTCTACGTCGCGCAAAGGACGATGCACAGGCACGGTTCCGCGACGGACGGGCCAGCGCGATGCCCGGGGACGCTGTCGAGGCGGCCGCGCGCGACTGGCTCCTCGACATCAACTCGATCAACGCCGATGCGCGCGAGGCCGCGGCGACCCTGGCCCGGGAACGCGACGCGGCGGCGGCGGTCGCGCTGAACCTGGAGCGGCTCGCGCTGGAGGCCGATGCGGCGCGGATCGCCGCGGAGACGGCCGATTCCGTCTGCCTCACGGCTCGCGAGACGCTGGCCGCATGCGAGGAGGCCGACGCCAACGGCGTGACCGGCCATCGGCCCGCCGCGCCGTCGCGGGCGCCGATCGGGGATGCCTCGGCGGACGACGATCCGCTGGCCGCGGCGCTCGGTGGAGGCGGCGACCCACGCATCTTCCGGCTCCTGCGCGGAGACCGAACGGCGTTGACCGAGATGGTGACGGCCGTCGCGGGTGAGGACCCCGAGGCTCGGCGCCATTGGCAGACGGCCTTCGTCGACCTCATCGACGCGATCCTCGCCGACAGCATCGCCGGTGGCTCGCTGGACTTCCCGACGGATCACCTGTTCTGGGGCGCGTTCACGCTCGAGCAGGACCGCGAGATCTCGGCCGCGCTCTCGTCGCTTGGCTTCCGGTTCGACGGGCTCGGCGGATGGGTCGATGACCGGGTCCCGACGCAACGCGATCTGTCGCTCTCGCTCGGCTACGCAGGCCTGGACCCGATGCGCATCCGCCACTGGCCGACCGAGGTCGAGATGTCCGAGCTGTTCCGCGACGTCAAGGTCGCCGCCGCCGAGCACCTGGCCGGGTCGGCCGGCGACCTGACGCTCGGCGAGCTCGTGACGATGCTCGGCCGGCGGGCCGACGGTCTCGCGGAGATCTGGAACCACTGGGGCCGGATCCGACCCCTGCTCCTCGAGGAGTCCTAGGCGGTCGTGGCGGCTCGACCTCGGACGTGCGAGACGATGAGTTCGGGGACGGGCGGCTTCCCGCCATGGGCCGCCTTCGCCGGGAAGTCGAAGACGCCGATCATCAGCTGCATCGGGTAGTCGGGCGCCTGGTCAAGGTGCCTGACGACGCGGCTGTCGATCGTGAAGGCCAGCGAACCCGGACGCCAGTCGACACCGTACGTGTGGAATGCCGCGACATCGAGGTCGAAGCGCTCGGCGGCCCATTCCTCGCGCAGTGCGGGGTCGCGGAACCGGTGCACGCCCATGCCGACGGCCGCGGAACCGTCGTGGAGAGCGTCGCCGAAGATCTCGGCCACGCAGATCTCGCCCGAGCGCTCCGGACGGTCCTCCTTGCCGACCATCCAGAACGCCACCATCGAGCGCGCCGTGACGACGCCCCGCATGCGGATCTCGACCCGGCCGTAGTGCGGGGTATAGCCCAGTATCGGAGGCTGTTCTTCGCGGACGACGAGGTCTGGGCGGAACGGCTGTGGCGCCCGGGGCGAGCCGAGCGGGCCCGACCAGCTCGCGCTCTGGATGCACGAGACCCGGAGCGGTTCTTCGTGCAAGTCGGCGCACCAGTTAGGCTGATCGGGCGGGATGGTCAGGTGTAGCTCTTGGTCGCGCACGGCGTAGGTCGCCATCGACTCGGCGCGGGAACTCCAATGCGGCAGGTAGTAGGGGAACCAGACCTCGGGGTCGAGCTCGTCACCCAGGAACCGCTCGTCCAGTTCGGCGCGGACCGCGGTCATGGCGCGCCTACTCGGGCCCGGCTGCGGCGTCGGCCTGGGCGTTGTTGTCGGCCTGAGCACTCGGGCCCTCGTCCTCGTCATCGTCGATGACGATCACGCGCAGGGATTCGCCGGCCGCGACCCCGATCGGCTCCCCCTCCTCGGCGGCCCACGCGCGGATCCGCTGCTCCAGCCCCTCGAAGTCGCGGATCTGGCTGCGGTGCTCGGCCAGGGCGGCGATCTTGCGATCGAGCGTGGTCGTGATGTCGACCCAGGCGGTGGCGTGGTTCGACCAGAACAGGTAGAGCCGGCGCACGACATGCGCGGCCAGACCCGACCGTGCGAGCGACGGGAACGCCATCGGGTTGCGGGCCGCCGGGTAGACGGCATCGACCGCGGCCAGACCCGCGGCTCGGTGGTCGGTGTGGTTCACGCCGCCGTCGCCGTGGAACAGGGTCTCGGGATCGGTGGCGAGCACGGCATCGGGCCGGAAGGTCCGGATCTCACGAACCAGCAGCTCACGCAGCGCAAGGTCGTTGGCCAGGGCGCCGTCCGGTTGGTGCAGGAAGCTGACGCCCGCGTACCCCGTGACGGCGGCCGCGGCTCGTTGCTCGGCCTCGCGCAGGGCGGCAAGCTCGAGCGGATCCGCGTCCGGGTCCTCGCCCCCCTGGTCGCCGCTGGTGCAGCACACCAGCCAGCCCTCCCCCCCCTCGTCGATCCAGCGCGCGGCGGTGCCGGAAGGACCGAACTCGGCGTCGTCCGGATGCGCGGCGATGACCATGAACCTGGCCGGTCGCCAGGGATGGGCAGTACGGGCTTCGGCCGTCGTCATCGCGTGTTGCGGTCCATGGCAAGAACGCCCGCTCGCCTTGCGACGGCGCTGGCCTGCGGCGTAGGCTTCCTGCCGAGGCTTCGCTCGTCTCCCCCCACGAGCGAAGCCTCACGCGATTCCGGAGGTCGCGCGGTCATGCCGCCGGCGTCTGCAGCTCGTCGAGTGCGGTGAGGACCTGGGCGGCGTGGCCTTCGGCCTTGACCTTGGGCCACACGCGCGCGACCCGGCCGTCGGGATCGACCAGGAACGTGGCCCGGCCGGTGCCCCAGTAGGTCTTCCCGTAGTTCTGCTTCTCGACCCACGTGCCGTACGCATCGGCGACCGCATGGTCCTCGTCCGCGAGCAGCGTGAACGGGAGCCCGAACTTCTCGCTGAAGGCGCGCTTGCTGGCCGCACCTTGCGGGCTGATGCCCCACACGTCGGCGCCGCGCTCGGTGATCGTCTCGTTCGCATCGCGGAATTCGCACGCCTCGATGGTGCAGCCCGGCGTGTCGTCCTTCGGGTAGAAGTACAGGACGGTCCAGCGGCCGCGCTGGTCGGCGAGCTGGTGCACGGTACCAGTGGCATCGGGCAGGGCGAACGGCGGGGCCGCGTCGCCCTCGGTCGGCATCTCCATGCTCAGAGCGTAGCAGGGGTCTCGATGACCAGGAGCTGGCCGTGACGCAGGGTGACGATCGCGTCCTGCCGCTCCCGGATGTTCGAAAGCCCGCGTGTCCGCCCGGCGAGCAGCGGCTCGTCCTCCAGGCGGTAGGCGAGGCCCTGCGTCGTGACCCCTTCGGCATCGGCACCGATCGGCAACAGCGACACGAGGTCCCCGACGCGGCCCGCCAGATCGAGCCTCGCCGGTCCCCCGTCGGGGCCTGGTGCGAGCAGTCGCCGGACCCGGGCGTCGACCGCGACGAGCCGCACCCCGAGGGGTTCGAGCTCAGGCATCGACAGGAGCCCGAGGTTTGCCAGGGCGTGATCGATGCGTGGGCCTCCCAGGGCGCCGAGGACGGTGATCTGTGTCGCGCCCAGAGCCCGCGCGGCGAGGACTGCGAGCTCGGTGTCCGATTCGTCCTTGTCTGGTCGCGCGCGCTCGACGAGCACGCCAGCCGCCTCGAGCGCCCTGATGCCGGCCTCTCCGAGCGAATCCCCGTCGCCGACCCAGCGGTCGATGGCGAGGCGCAGCGGCGCGGCATGCCGCGCGCCCCCATCCGCGGCGACGACACGCGCCCCGGGCTGCAGCCAGCCCGGCCAGGCCGCATCGAGGGCGGCCCGCGGACCGACCTGTCCGTCGGCGAGGACGATGACCTGCATGGATGGATGCTAACGGCCAGTGGTCCGGGGTCGTTGTAGACTCCGGCCGTGCCCAGACCGACCGACCACCCGGCTGTTCGCCGCGTCCTCGAAGCGGCCGACCGCAAGGGTGTGACCCTGGCCGTCGTCGCCTTCGATGAATCGACCCATACGGCCCAGGAGGCTGCGGCGGCCGTCGGAGCCGATCTCGGCCAGATCGTGAAGTCGCTCGTGTTCGTCGCGCCGCACGAGGATGGCAGCCAGGAGCCCATCGTGTGCCTGGTCTCCGGTCGGAACCGCGTCGACGTCGCACGCCTGGCGGCCGTCACTGCCGAGCCGGAGATCCGGCGGGCCACGGCACGAGAGGCGTACGAGCTGATCGGATTCAGCATCGGCGGCATCCCGCCGATCGGGTTCGAGCGGGCAGTGCGTGTGATCATGGATCCTGATCTCGGTCGCTATCCGACCGTGTGGGCCGCCGCGGGCCTCCCGACGGTGGTCTTCGAGGTACCGCCGGCGACGCTGCGCATCCTCTCGAACGCCACCGTGGCGCCCATCACCGAAGTCCAGCGCGCGGCGGACGCCGCAGCCGCTCCCTCCGGGGCGTGACCGGCCCGACGCGATCGGTCGCCGAGCCACGAAACGCGACCGTCACCTATCCCGGTGGCCTGCGCGCCCGCTGGCGGTGGGGCGGCAGCGGCCAGGCGCCCGCGGTCTTCGCCCTGAGCGAGGCCGGTGGCACGCTCGTCGACCTGGGCCCTCGGGTCAGCACGGACCCCGATGCCCTGTGTCGCGCCGAGCTCCGCCTGGAAGGACCGCGAGGGGCCTGGGCCGCGCGCTTCGCATCGACGATCTTCGACGAGCCGCGTGGGCTGTACTGGGACACGGCCGGTCTGCTGGTCGTCGCTTACGGCTTCCACACGTTCGGGCTGGACGCCGCTACTGGCGAGGCCCGCTGGGAGCACCGCTCGGCGACACCGATCGTGGCGCTCCTCGGGTCGCCCCGCCTCGCTCACGTGATCGTGCAGGCCGAGATCGAGACGTTCGCCCTGGAAGCCGACGGAGACGTCGCCTGGCGCGTGGCCCACAGCGACGTCGTCACCGCGGCCGACCTCATCGGCGGGCGGCTGGTGCTGACCGGGTTCGACGGTCAGTTGAACGCTCTGGATCCGGTGACCGGCCGGTCAGCGGCCTGAAGTCTGCCCGGTCGGGTTGTCGTGCGCGGGCCCGCTCGTCGATGTGGACGGGCGGTGGATAACCACGTCCGGTCGGTCCACATTGGTGGACAGCGGCCGTTGACCCAGCCGGGTCGCGACCCGTAGCGTATGCGTCAGCCCGGAGGGGCCGAACGATACTAACGGCTGCGATCGCATCAATGCCCACGTGTCGTGGAGGTTCCTACGGGCCTTTCCCTGCCCGGCGCGTATCATCGCCGCCGTGGGTCCCCTCCTCTTCATCGTCCTGGGCCTGGTCGCGCTCGGGGCCGGGGCGCTGGTGCTGCGCAGCTTCGGCTCACGCTATCGGGTCGGGCGACTCCTGGCGGCGACGCCTTCGGTCTCCGTGGCGGAGGCGCGCGAGCTGGCCGGCGGCCCGCCCCGCTACGTCGCGGTCCGGGGACGGATCGACGCCGAGGAGGAGTTCGAGGACGACGCCCACCGGCCGCTCGTCCTGCGGCGGGCCAGGATCCAGCTGCGACCCGGCTCGGGCTGGGTGACCGTCGACGAGCACACGACCGCCGTCGCCTTCGAGATCCGCGAGGGCCTCGATTCGATCGCCGTCGACCACGACGCCCTCGATGCCGGGCTGGTCGTGGTTCCGCGCGAGTCCGTCGGGACGGCGGCCGACGCCCCGGACCGGGTCCCGCCCGGGACCGCACCCGACGCCCCGCTGCGCCTCCTGGTCGAGCAGGTCTCGTCGGTCGAGCACGCCGTCGTGCTGGGCGTACCCGTGCCCGGCGAGGGCGATGCACCCGTCCGGATCACCGCTGGACTGGGCCGACCACTCATCCTGTCGACACTGGAACCCGCCGAGGCGATGCGAATCCTCGCGGCCGAGGGGCCACGCCGGCCGTTGGTCGCGGCGATGGCCCTGGCTCTCGGGCTCGCGGCCCTGACCATCGGGGTCGTGTGGGCCCTCCTGGGCGTCGCGACCGCGACGGTGCTGGCAGCGTCACCCGGCCCCAGCGCTGCCGGCGGGGACCCCCGCTCCAGCGGTCAGGGTCCGGGTCTCGTGGGCGACCCCCTCGGGGCGATCGCGATCGTCGTCGCGATCGGGCTGGTCTCGGCCGTGGCGACGATCGGCTACGTGCGCCTCACTGGAGGCCGCCGCACGTAGAGCCGCGCAGCTCCGTTTTACTCGGTTCGCGGAGGTTGGGACCTTCGGGCTATTGGCAAGAACTGTGAAGTTGTTAGCCTCCTCACGTGGACTCCACAGTTCTTACATGTCGACGATGACGGCGCAGCTTCCTCCGCGACCGACGGATGCCACCCTGTCGGTCACCAAGGCCGCGCGGCTTCTGGGAGTCCACCCGAACACGGTCCGGACGTGGAGCGACGCCGGCCGGCTGCGCTACTACCGGATCAACGCTCGGGGCGATCGTCGATACCGTCTCGGGGATCTCCAGCGGTTCCTTGCGGCCGCGGAAAGCGCCCCGACCGACGGCCCGGGTGGCGGCGCCGCCTCCCGGCGACATCACGACGCGGGAGGACCGCCCGGTGGGCACCTTCTCGGTCGCGTCGGGGGCGTCGCGTTCCGCCCCTCGCCCGGCGACGTGGATCCGCTTGGCGCGGAGCGACATCACCGCGACCTCGCCCTCCTTGACCACATCACCCGCCTCATCGTCGTCGGGGGCGACCTCGATGACGCCCTCATGCGGCTCGCCCAGGAGATCCGCGCGTCCACCGAGCTCGCGCTCGTCTCGGTCTGGGACCTGCGCGGCGACCGCCTGACGCCTCGGGCCACGGCTGTGCCCGCCGGCGCCGTGACGCCCCGTCTGCTTGGCTTGCCGCGCGGGTTCGGCGTCCTCGGGCGGGCGCTCGCCTCCGCGCCACCGTCGCGGGCAAAGGTGGAGGACGAGTCGGCCGGCGCGGTGGCTGTCCTCGCTGGACCTGATGAGCGGGTCACCTCGACCGTGATGCCCGGGGACTTCAGCGAGCTGGCCGTGGCCATCCCGGGACCGGACGGCCCATGGGGTGTCCTGTTGCTGGTCGCGGACGTCACGGAAGGCGGCGATGGGCTCGGTCCCACGGACACCGATCTCGCGGCCGTGCTGGCCGATGCCATCGGCGTCATCGTGAGCGTGTCACGGCGTGAGGAAGAGGTCGGGCACCTGCTGCACCGGGCCGAGGCACTGCGCCGAGTAGCCGGCGATATCGGGAACCGGCTCGATCTCGATCGCATCCTGACCGGGCTCGTCGATCACGCCATGGTCCTGTTCGAGGGCGATCGCGCAGCAGTGTTCATGCGCCGCCCCGACGGCATGGACCAGGTGGAGGTGAGCCGCAATCTCTCGGCGGGTTACCTCAATTCGGTGCGGGCGGTCCAGACCCGGTCCTTGCCGGCGGCAGCGATCGCGGCGCGCCGGCCGCTGTTCGCCGTGAACTATCGCGATGATCCTCGCGGAGCGGACATGCGGGCCGCCGTCGTCCAGGAGGGGTACGACACGCTTTGCACGGCGCCGCTCATGGACGGCACCGAGCTGCTCGGGCTCCTCAACGTCTACCACGACACACCGCACGCCTGGACGCCCGACGAGCTCGAGACCATCGCGTCACTGGCGACCCAGGCCAGCGTCGCGATCCGGACGGCGCAGAACTTCCAGCAGATGGCGACCTGGACCGCGCAGCTCCAGTCCATCCAGCAGCTCGGCGCTCGACTCAACCACCTCACGAACGTCCACGACATCGGCGTGGCCATCGCCACGGAGCTGCGCCAGCTCATCGACTTCCACAACGTCCGCGTATACCGCGCCCAGGGCAGCGACCTCATTCCGGTCGCGATGCAGGGCCAGGTCGGCGAGTACGTCGATGAGACGCCCGATCAGCTGCGCGTCGCGGTCGGCGAAGGCATCACCGGTTGGGTCGCCGAGCATCGGGTCGCCCAGTACCTCCCGAATGCCGCGATGGACCACCGCGCGAACACGATCCCCGGGACCGAGGACGACCTCGACGAGTCGATGCTCCTGGCGCCGATGGTCTTCGACGACCAGGTGCTCGGCGTGCTGGTGCTCTCCAAGCTCGGCCTTCACCAGTTCAGCGACGACGACCTCCGGCTCCTCGTCATCTACGCGAGTTTCGCCGCCCAGGCGATGGCCAACGCCGACACCACGCAGCGGTTGCGCGAGCAGTCGATGACCCTGGAGCGTCAGCTCCGCAGCCAACGCGAGCTGCTGCAGATCACGGAGGCCATCCTCACCACGCTCGATGGCCGAGACATCCTCGAGGGCATCACCGAAAGCCTCGGCAACCTCATCGCCTACGACAATGTCGCGATCGAAGTCGTCGACCCGTCGACCGGGCGGCTCACCCCACTGACCGCGCGTGGCGTGCACGCGACGGCGTATCTGGAGCCGTGGGAGCTAGGCGAGACGGGTGTCGCGACCTGGGTCGTGGAACACAACGAACCCGTCTATATCGAGGACGAGACGAAGGACCCGCGGGTGAACCACTTCCGCGGCGAGGAGGCCGCCGCCGGCAGTCTCATCGTCGTCCCGCTGCGTGGGCGCCTGGGCGCCATCGGGGTCATGACCATCGAGCGACTGGGCAGCGGCAACACGTTCGAGCCGGAGGAGTTCGACCTCGTCAAGCTGTTCGCCGGGCAGGTGTCCATCGCGCTCCAGAACGCGGAGGTGTTCCGCGCCGTCGAGATCCGTGCCCAGACCGACGACCTGACCGGGCTACTGAACCACGGCACCTTCGTGGAGTACCTCAACGGACTCGTTCGCGAGGGCGGACCGTTCGGCCTGATCATGCTGGACCTCGACGACTTCCGGGGGATCAACAACACGGGCGGGCACCAGGCTGGCGACGAAGCCTTGCGCCGCATCGCGGCGGCGCTCGTCCGCGCCGGCCGCGACACGGACCTGGTGTTTCGCTACGGCGGCGACGAGTTCGCCTTCCTCCTGCCGCACTCCGACCCGACGGGGGCGTGGCAGGTCGCCGAGCGAGCCCGTGCCGCGGTCAAGGGCCTCGGTGGGCCCGCCACCGCATCGATCGGAGTGGCCAGCTTCCCGACCGACGGGGCGACCTCGGCCGAGGTGCTGCTCGCGGCTGACCGCGCGTGCTTCGTCGCCAAGCGCAACGGTCGCGACCGGGTCGCCACGGCGGCCGAGGGCCTTGCGCTCGCGGCGGAGTTCCGGCTCCAGGATCCGACACCGGTCGACTCGGAGACGGTCGAGGCGAGCTGAGTCTCCGGATCCACCACGTTGCTTGCTCGCCATCGCGACGGCACGTCCCGGCGATGTGCGCGACGATGTCCGCGATGAGCGGTCCGCGCCGTCGTCCTGCCGCTCCGGCCATCGCGATCGCGCTCGTGCTCGTGTTCGTGCTCGTGGGTGCGTGCGTCCCGCCACCGACCGGTCGGGCGACAGGGAGCCCGGCTGGGAACAGCGGCCCGCCGGCGACGCCGGCTCCGACACCGGTGGCCACCGGTCCGACCCCGTCACCGTCCTTCGTGCGCCCGACCCCGACGCCGGTGCCGACCTTCCTGAACTACGTGGTCAAGGCCGGAGACAACCTGAACTCGATCGCGAAGGCACACGGGACAACCGGACGCAGTATCGCGTTCTGGAATCGCACGAGGCACCCCTCTCTGGACCCGGACTCCCCCGACTACGAGCCGGACCTCATCAGGATCGGCTGGATCCTGCAGCTCGTGCCCGGGATCGAGATCGACGAGGACGAGACCTTCCCGGAGTAGCGCGTCATGCGGCGGGCAGGTCGAGCAGGAACGGGAAGACGTACAGCTTGGAGCTGATGCCTGCGAAGCCGAGCACCGTGAAGGGTCAAGCTGAGCGGGCCGGCCAATCCGATCAGGCGGGCCGGATACAGACCGGGCGGTCCCGCGCGAGGCCGAGCCGCCGGGCCGCATCGCCCTGGTTGTCCGCCAGCGAGAGGTGGCCCTCCGAATCCGCCATCAAGAGCGACGACCCGACCGGAACCGCACCGAAGGTGCGCTCCCAGATCGTTCGCTCCTCGACCGCCGGCGCGCCGTCGTGCTCAGGGAATTCGAGCAGAAGCTCGCGGCCGGACTCCAGCGGCCCGATGGCCGCCTCGAGATCCGCCGGCGTGCCGGCGAACGTGACATTGCCGTAGATCAGCACATGGACGATCGTGGAGCGCAGGGTGCCGTCCTCGATCTTCGGCCGGATGGCCGGCAGCCGCACGAGCGTCTCGACCGCGACCGTCGGCCCGATCGTCGTGAACGCGACCCCGGCAGCGAGGTGACCGGCGACCGGCGCGAAGATGTCGCGGCCGTGAAAGCTCGACGTGATGACCGGCATCATGAGATCGCGGTTCGCGAGCGCTCGCGCCTCCTCGATCCCGCCGAGTGCCTCGGCGGCGCCGATGAGGAGGCCGTTGTCCGGTCCGATCAGCACGTCCCCGCGGGCGGTCCGCAGCCCGACGGGCCGGCGCTCCGTGCCCACGCCCGGGTCGACGACCGCCACGTGCGTACCGACCGGCATGTGCGGCAGGGCGAAGACCAGCGAGGCGGCGCCGTCACGGATCGAGTAACGCGGCACCTGGTGGTTGATGTCGATGATGTTCGCGTCGGGGCAGATCCGGAACATCACGCCACGGCACACGGCCGGGGCCGCGGGGCCGAAATCGGTGAGGAAGGTGATGACGGGTCGCACCTCGCGGATGGTAGCGAACCCCGAACGTACCGAAGCGGCGCCGGGAGGAGGCTCGGCGCCGCTTCGGGAGGGAAACGACCGCTTGGGCGGGAGGAGGATCCGCCGTCGCAGCCTGGTGGAAGCGAGGTCAGTGCGGGCGGGTCGCCTCCCCGTCCGCGGGTCCGAACCGGCCCTTGCGGGCGAGTTCGCGAAGGAACAACAACTGGTTGACTTGGCAGAGGGACCAGCGGACATCCGCCACTGGGATCCCGCACAGGAATGCGGTCAGGTTGGCGGCCTCGTCAGGCGCGAGGCCCTTCATCAGTAGCTGCCGGTACGTCGAGCGCGTCACCAGCTGGTCCGCCGCCGTGTGCGCCGGATCCCTCGCCGGGAGCGAAGCCGGAGCCGTGCGCACGGATCCAGGTCCGACCGTGGATCCCACCGCGGGACGCGGCCGCGACGAAACGTGGCGAGCAGATCGCCCGTGTCCCCGTGAACCTCGTGGCGCCGGGCCGGCCATGTCGCACGTGCCCCTCGATGTTGTGATCGGCCGCACCGGTGGGTCCTGTGCGGTAGGGGCACGTTGCGCTCGTTGGTCGGGGGGTCGCGATGACCCACCGGTCCCATGGTCGGTGGTACTTGCGGCAGGGTCCCGCGTCATGCATCGGTAGACTGAAGGTTCATGCGTGCCCGTCGGTTCGAGCTCCGGCTGCTCGGCAGCGCCCTCGTCGGGGCGTGGGGCCTGGCCGCGGTCCTGGTCCTCCTGGCCTACCGGCCGGGCGGGCCGCTCGACGTCGTTGTCGGGATCACGATGCTCGTGCCACTGGCCATCGCCGTCAGCGGCGTAATGTGGCCGCCGGTCGCGCGCGGACGCGACACCTACCCGATGGTCGTCGCCCTGGGCGTCGGTTCGCTCCTCCTGTTGCTGCCGTCCATCGGTGGCGTGCTCAACCAGCTCCAGGCGTTGGGATCCCAGACGCTGATGCCGTCCCTGGAGGCCGCCTATCCCTGGCTCCTCGCGCTGGCGGGGACGAGCCTGTTCGCCGGCTTCGGCCTGGCTCGCAGGCTGGACGCGGGGACGGCCCTCCGGCCGCGCCGCCTGCGCGTCGGGGCCGCCGTCGCGGTGGCCTTCACCGCGATCGCGGGCACGGCCTTTGCGGGGGCGGCCATCGCCAACGAGCTCGCGCTCCGGGACCGAACGACCCCGCCCGCCGCCTCGCGGTTCGGCCCGACCGATGCCGAGGCCGAGCTCCCGCCCTGCGATGGGGCGCTGAACGCCGGGAGGAGCGCCAGGCTCATCGCGCATCTCCGCGGCCAGATCGACGGCGGACCCATCGGCTCCGTGGACCTTTCCGGCCAGCGGGTCGGTACGAACTTCCGCTGGCTCGCGTACGTCGCCACGGATCGCGAGCTCGGCCAGTACGGCGCGGCCAGCTTCGGCGGCCGGGCATGGACGCGGACGCCCAGGGACGGCTGGACGGCCGCGGATGCCGAGAGCGTCCGGACCCAGACCCTCGATCTGCAGGCCGTCCGAACCGCCCTCGCGCGCCAGTCGCGCGCGACGGCAGAAGACCGCGGTATCGAGGTCATCGAGGGCGCGCGGGCGCGCCGCTGTCGCGTCGCCGTCGACGGCAACACGTTCCAGGCGGCCCTTCCGCAGGTCCGCTGGCTCGTCGGCGATGCGAACCTGGAGCGCTGGCGTGGACAGCTGGACTACTGGGTCTTCGTCGACGGGCAGCTCGGTCAGGTTGCGGGCAGCGTCAACGGCGAGGCGGGCGCGATCCGGCCCGAGGCCGTCCAGGCGACCATCGAGGTCTTCCTGACCGCCACCGAACGGGGCGGCGGGCTGGTCATCCATCCTCCCGGCCCATGACCTTCGGGGACGAGCCCGAGCGCTTCGGCAAGCGGGACCGGCTCGCGCGGATGCTGCGCGTCGTCACCGTCCTGCGCGGCCATCCCGATGGGATCCGCCCGCCGGAGATCGCCCGCCGAGTCGGCGTCGCCACCCGGACCGTCTACCGCGACCTGCGGGCCCTCGAGGAGGAGGTCGGCGTCGCGGTCTGGTCCGAGGGCGGCCTGTGGGGCGTCGTCAGCGAGGAGTTCCTGCCGCCGCTCAAGCTGACCCTCGACGAGGCGATGGCCGTCGTGCTGTCCGCTCGGCTCATGGTCCGCTACGCCGACAAGTACGACCCCGATCTTGCGGCAGCCTTCGAGAAGCTCGAGGAGGTGCTGCCCCGGCCGCTCGCCGAGCACGTGGAGCGCACCCTGGACGTGCTCGCCCAGCATCCGCGGGACGAAGCGTTCAGCGAGCACGTCCATCGACTGACCCGGGCGTGGGCGGAGCGACGCGTCGTGACGCTGGAGTACGAGCCCGCGCAGTACGGCACCGACGCGACCGCACGGCAGGCCGTCGTCCGGCCGTACCTGATCGAGCCGTCGCTCCAGACGCACGCGCTCTACCTGATCGGCTGGGACGAGACCCGCGAGGCGCTGCGGACCTTCAAGATCGAGCGGATCCGCGACGTCGCGCTCACGCCGCGGACCTTCGAGCTGTCGGAGGGCGACGGCGTCGAAGCGACCCTGCGGCGGGCGTGGGACATCATCGCGGACCAGCCGCCCACGACGATCGTGCTGCGCTTCAGCCCGACGGTCGCGACGCGTGTCCAGGAGGCGACCTGGCACGCCAGCCAGCGTGTCCAGAAAGAGGCCGACGGCTCGTTGACGTGGCGCGCGACGGTCGCGGGAACCATCGAGATCCGCCTCTGGATCCTGTCCTGGGGCGACGACGTCGAGGTCCTCGAGCCACCCGAGCTGCGGGCCGATGTGACCGCCACACTACGCCGGGCGCTGGACCGCTACGACCCCTGAGCCGGGGCCGGTCCATGGGACGGGTTGGACAGGGGAGGTCTTGTCGGGTTAGGGTAGGACGCCTACGACGTGCCCCCCACACGCTCGGAGGATGTGCCCTTGACGCCCCGCCCCCCTCGTCGGTTGCTGTCCCACGCCCTGGGAGCAACCCTCATCGCGGCGATCGCCGTGACCGCTTTCGCCGCACCGGCCAGTGCAGCGACCTCCGCCTCCACCGCCGAGGCGATGATCATCGGATGGGTCAACACGAACCGCATCGCGGCCGGTCTCAGACCCCTTCGCGGCGACAAGACGCTGGCGTACATCGCCGGTGTCCGCGCCTCCCGGATGGCCAGCAGCAACACGATGAACCACACCGTCGGCGGCAACCTCCAGTCCCAGATCAACTACTTCGACGTGCAGTGGTATCGATATGGCGAGACCATCGGCTGGTCCACGGCGGCCTGGACCGTCGACGCCGCCCGGGCGATCTATCGCGGCTGGATGGGGAGTGCCCCGCACCGCGCCCTCCTGATGAGCTCGCGCTTCAACTACATCGGGCTCGGCTTGGCCTATCGCTCCTCGAACCGGAGGACGTTCGGTTCGGCCGTCATGACCGAGTCTCTCGACCACACCGGCTCGATCGCGCGCGTCACCGGAGCGAGCCGCTCGGGCGACGACGTCAGCTGGAGCTGGGCCGGGTATGACCCCGGCCTCCAGACCCACACCGCCGGGCTCCGCGACTACGACGTCCAATACCGGGTCGGCTCGGGTGACTGGCGGACGATTCGCGACAACACGACGTCGAGGAGCCTCACCCTGCGCGACAGGCCGCACGGTCGCTACTACGCCATTCGCGTGCGAGCGACCGACCGTCGTGGCAATGTGGGCCCGTGGACCCCGCAGTCTCGAATCTGGGTGCCCTGACCGGATCGGTCCGGCGGCACCCGTTCGCCGCCGTCAACTTCATCAGCGACCCGGTCCACGGGTACATCGAACTGACGAAGCGGCTCGGGCCGGCCGAATCGGCCGCGGCCCGGCTGCCGGCCGAGGAGGTCGCGGAGGAGGACCTCCTCGACACCGCCTGGCTGCAGCGGCTGCGCCGGATCAGCCAGCTCCAGAGTGCTCGGTGGGTCTTCCCGACCGCTGAGCACTCACGGTTTACCCACGGCCTCGGCGTCATGCACGAGGCCGGGCTATGGGCACGCTCGCTCTATCCGAGCCTGCGATCCGCCCTGGTGGCCTCGGGTAACGGTGCGCCGATCCCCTCCGAGGGCCTCGTCACCGAGACCCTGCGCATGGCCGGCCTCCTGCACGACGTGGGGCATGGACCGTTCGCCCATTTCTTCGACGACCACGTCCTCGCCGACTTCGAGGCGCCCGCGGATCCCCGCCGACCGGACGTCAAACGGCTCACCCATGAGGACCTGAGCGCACGGATCATCATCGAAGAGCTCGGGCCGCTCCTGCGCGGCCTGCGCCGGGCACCGGGGGCGGTTGCGGACCGGGACGCCTTCGCGGACCGCGAGGCGATCGATCCCGAATGGGTCGCCTTCCTCATCGCCAAGCCCGCGCTGGCGGATCCGGCCATGCCGCGCTGGGTGCGATGGCTGGCACCGCTGCTGTCGGGCGTGTTCACCGTCGACAACCTCGACTACGTGCGGCGAGACGCCTACCTGACCGGGGTCGCGGCGGGACCGATCGATGTCGAACGATTGCGCCGATACACGTTCATCGGCTCCGACGGGCTGACGCTCTTCGAGCCCGGTCTCGGGGCCCTTGAGATGTTCCTCACGGCCCGCCGGTTCATGTACCAGCAGGTCTATTACCACCG
>CAZFXH010000302.1:0-18458 GCA_964522905.1 uncultured Anaerolineaceae bacterium | reverse complement strand
CGCGAGATCAGCTCCCGACCCGGTCTGGCGTTCCTGTACCGGGCGTCGCTCAACAAGTGGTGGTTCGACGAGCTCTATCACCTGCTGTTCATGGTCATCGGCGGTCGCATCGCCGCGGCCATGTGGTGGTTCGATCGCGAGGTCGTCGACGGAACGGTGAACGACGTCGGCCGGGCGACCGTGGGCGCAGGACGGGGATTGCGCCGCGTGCAGACCGGTCGGGTGCAGAACTACGCCCTGGGCATCGCCGTGGGCCTCATCGTCATGGCCGGCTCCTACCTCATCCTCGCGGGGAACCCGCCATGACGGTCGACGCGTTCCCGATCCTCACGCTGGTCACGTTCCTGCCGCTGGTCGGCGCGGTCGTCGTGGCCATCCTGCCCTCGACCCTCACGAGGCATGTGGCCCTTGGGTTCGCACTCGCGACCTGGGTGGTCTCGCTGCTGCTGCTCATCGGCTACCTGCCAGATCGGGCCGGTGCCCAGTTCCAGTACATCGAGGCCTACGACTGGATCCCGGTCTTCGGCATCCAGTACAAGCTCGGCGTGGACGGGCTGTCGGCCGCGCTGGTCGTGCTGACGACGACGCTGTCGTGGATCTCGATCCTTGCGAGTTGGACGCCGATCCAGACCCGGATCAAGGAATACATGATCAGCTTCCTGGTCCTCGAGGTCGGGATGATCGGCGTGTTCCTCGCCCTGGACCTGTTCCTCTTCTACATCTTCTGGGAGATCGTCCTGGTCCCGATGTACTTGATCATCGGCATCTGGGGCGGCGCGAACCGGATCTACGCCACGATCAAGTTCGTCCTGTACACCCTCGTCGGCTCGCTGCTGATGCTGGTGGCCATCCTGGCGACGGCCTTCGCCTACCAGGCGGCGAACGGCGGATCGTGGGTCGGCGCCTTCGATTTCGAGACGCTGCGTGGATTCGCCGCGGGCGGCGGCTTCGCGCCAGCGCTACAGGTCGGCGCGTTCCTGGCCTTCTTCCTCGCCTTCGCGATCAAGGTCCCGATGTTCCCGTTCCATACCTGGCTGCCCGACGCGCACACGGAGGCTCCGACCGCGGGCTCGGTGATCCTGGCCGCGATCATGCTGAAACTCGGGGCCTACGGGTTGATCCGCTTTGCGGTGCCCCTGTTCCCGGACGCGGCCCAGACCTTCGCGCCGGTCGTCATCGTGCTGTCGTTGATCGCGATCATCTACGGGGCGATCGTGGCGCTCGTCCAACCGGACCTCAAACGACTCGTGGCGTACTCATCGGTGAGTCACATGGGGTTCGTGACGCTCGGTCTCTTCGTCTTCACCGAGCAGGGCGTCCAGGGCGCCATCCTCCAGATGATCAACCACGGCCTTATCACGGGCGGACTGTTCCTGCTCGTCGGCATCATCTACGAGCGGACGCATGACCGGACGATCGCGAAGATGGGCGGGCTCGCGGGACGGATGCCCGTGTGGGCGGCCGTGTTCGGGTTCTTCGTTCTCGCCTCGGCCGGACTGCCGGGGCTGTCCGGCTTCGTCGGGGAGTTCCTCGCGCTCGTCGGGACGTTCGAGGTCAGTCCGGTGGGGGCGGCGATCGCGGCCTTCGTCATGGTGCTCGCCGCGGGCTACCTGCTGTACATGTACGGCCGCATCGTGTTCGGCGAGGTATCCGGGTTCATCGCAGGTCTCGGGCACCACCTGACGGACATGACGCCCATCGAGACCCTGACGCTCGTGCCGCTGGCCACGCTGATCGTGGTCTTCGGCCTGCAGCCGGTTCTCCTGCTCGACCTCGTGGGCGGGACCGTCCGCGACACCCTGACGGCCTCCGCGGCCGGTGCGCCCCTGCCGGTCGAACCGAACGTCGTGGCGATCGGCGTCGCGATCGTCGTGCTGACGGTCGTCGCGCGCATCGCGTTCGCGCTGCGACCGGGACGGTCCGACACGCCTGGAGCCGTCACGGCGGAAAGCGGGGCCGCCCATTGAGCGGTGACTTCGTCACGATCTCCCCGCTGATCGCAGCCGTGCTGACGGCCGCCGCGGTCCTCGTCGTGGACCTGATCCGACCCGGTCGCTCCGGACCGGCAGTCGCGACCGCGCTCATCGGGCTCGGCCTGACGGCGCTCGTCACCCTGACCGTCGGCGGGACGGAGGCCACCGCGTTCGGCGGCTCGTACACGGTGGACCCGCTGACCACGTTCCTCGACATCCTGTTCATCGCGGTCGTCGTGATGACGATCCTCTTCGCGCCCGACTACCTGCTGCCACGCAACCTGCCCGTGGCGGAGTTCGCGACCGTCCTGATCTTCGCGATGAGCGGCGCGATGCTGCTCGCGGGTTCCACGGACCTGCTGCTGCTGTTCCTCGGCCTCGAGCTCATGGTCCTGCCCGGCTACCTGCTGGCCGGCTTCCACAAGACCGATGGCTACTCGACCGAGGGGGCGATCAAGTACTTCCTGCTCGGGTCGTTCAGCTCGGCGATCTTCCTGTTCGGCCTGGCGTTCGTGTGGGGCCTGACCGGGACGACGCTCGTGGCGGGTCCCGACGGCATCGCGGCCCGTCTGGCGGCGATCGTCGCGGGCGAGGCGCCGCTGTCCGCAGGGCTGGCGATGGGTCTTGCGTTCATGACCACCGGCGTCGCCTTCAAGATCGCGGCCGTGCCCTTCCACTACTGGACACCGGATGCGTACCAGGGCTCGCCGACCCCGGTCACGGGCTACCTGTCGGTGGGTCCCAAGATCGGCGCCTTCGCCCTGATCCTGCGGCTGTTCGTGGAGGCGCTCGGCCCGCTCTCGGATTTCTGGCTCCCGGTCGTCATCGTGCTGGCCGCGATCACGATGACGCTCGGCAACCTCGTGGCGCTCACGCAGGACAACGTCAAGCGGATGCTCGGCTACAGCTCGATCGCGCACACCGGCTACATGCTCGTGGGGCTGGCAGCGTACGGAGCCGGCGAGCTGCAGGGGCTGTCGGGCCTGCTCTTCTACCTCGCCGCGTACGCGTTCATGAACCTTGGCGCGTTCGCGGTGATCGCCGCCCTCCAGAAGCGGGCCGGGGTGACGTCGTCGCTCGACACGTTCGCCGGCCTTGGTCGCCGCGAGCCGCTCCTGACCGCGCTCATGACCCTGTTCCTGTTGTCGCTGATCGGCATCCCGCCGACCGCGGGCTTCTTCGCGAAGTACGAGGTGATCGTGGCCGCGGTCCAGGCCGGCGGGGCGCTCACCTGGCTGGCGGTCCTCGTGGTCCTCAACGCCGCCGTGGCCGCGTTCTACTACCTGCGCATCGTCGTGTACATGTTCATGCGCGATCCCGCGAGCGACGCGCCGGCGCCGCGCCACGGTGCACTCATGTGGGGTGGCCTCGCCGCCGCGACCGCGCTGACGATCCTCCTGGGGTTGTTCCCGACGACGCTCCTCGGGATCGTCGAACAGGCCGCGCGGGCGCTCCTGGGCACGGCGGGCATCGCCGGGACCTGAGCCGCGGCCTGGCCGGCAGGCCGCGGCACGACGGTGCGGGCGGTCCGTCGCTACAGGCGTTTCGCCAGCGCGAGGAGCATCCGACCGACTTCTCGCGGCGAGCCGAGACACAGGTCGGCGACGCGGAGCAGCTCGTCGGGCGCTGGCCTCGTGGCGCCGTGAACGGCCACCGTCGTCACCACGCTTCCCGCACCGTCCCGTCCAGCCGCGCCGACCGCCTCGAACGCGTCGACATCGCTCAGCTCGTCCCCCAGCACGAGGACCGCCCCCGGACCGTGCCGCTCGAGCAGGCGACCGACAGCCTCGCGCTTGCCGCCCGCATGAGCCGGACGGAGATCGACGACCGACCGTCCACGGTAGTGGGCAAGGCCGTGATCGCGCAGGCCCTCGCGGGCTTCCACGGCACCGATCGCGCCCACCACGGCCGCACGGGCGGCCGCCACATCGTCGGCCTGGCGGACGTGGAACGCCACCGACGGGCCCTTCCGCTCGACGAACAGCCACGGCGGGGACCCGAGCACGCGCGCGACCCCCTCAGCCAGGATCGCCGCCGGGTGGCGGTGCGCATCGAACGCCGGGTCGGTGATGACCCGGAGCCGCTCCGCGCGCCCGCCGCGCGCCAGCGTTCCGTGCTCGAGACCATGGTCGCCCAGGTACTCCACGCCACCGACCCGGACGCGCACGGCGACGTCCGACACGACCCGCCCGGTCAGGACGGCGACGTGGACCCGGCCCGGTCGCTCGGCTGCCACCCGCGCGAGGGCGCGCAGGCCGCGTTGCGCGACGGGCTCGATGACCGCGACCGCCGGGTCACGCGCGCCGACCGCGAGCGTGCCGTCGAAATCGGCGACGACCAGCAGCCCGCCCGGAGCGGAAGCGACGGCGTCCAGGGCCGCGGCGACATCGGCCGCCGACGAGGTCGTTGGCGGCCCGCCGGCCGCGGTCACGGCGTGACGGTGACGCCGGGCATGATCGCCGACAGGCCGCGGGCCATGATGTCCGGTCCGATCCCGCCGAGCGCTCCGTCGCGGATGACCCCGTCCTTGTCGATCCAGAAATGCACCGGGAGCGCGAGCGCCTCCCAGCGGGCCTGGGCAGAACCGTCGGCGTCGAGCCCGATGGGGAACGTGGCGGACAGGCTCTCGGCGAACGCCGCGACGACGCCCTCCTCCTCCTTGACATCGATCGCGAGGACGACGAGGCCGTCGTCCGCGTAGCGGACCGCGAAACCGTTCATGAGGGGGAACTCATCAAGGCACGGCGGGCAGTAGGTCCCCATGAAGTTGACCCAGACCGGCTTCCCGCGCAGGTTCGCGAGATCGATCGTGCCGCCGCCCACCTGGGGCACGGACAGCGCCGGGGCGGGCTCGCCGATGTGGAACAGGCCCGCCGCCGACCCCGAGGGCCCAGGGGGGCCGGCGGAGCCGCCGGCGGACGGCGACGCGACCGGACCCGACGCGATCGGCGACGGCCCTGCGCCCGAAGGCGACAGGGACGGGTTCGGGATCGAGGTCGACGGCAAGGGCGCAGGCGTGGTGGCAGCGCCCGGCTCGGGGGCGAAGGCGAGGATCCCCCCGAGCACGAGCAACGCGACGGCGACGCCGGCAAGCAAGCCGGCGAGGATCGACAGGCGAGGCCACATGGTCGCGCGGAGGGTACCAGTACGGACGGTCGAGAGCGTGAGGAGGGTGCTGACGCTACGCTTCCGCTCTGATGGCGGACCGATTCGACTATTTCCGGAGTCGCTTGCTCCCCGCCGTGCTCACGGCGGGAGGCGTCACGCTCCTGGCGGCCGGCCTGCTGACGTACACGGTCCCGGTCGCAGCCGAGCCCGTCCATACGTCCTCGCCGCGACCGACGGCCGTTGCCGTCACGCCGTCGCCGCGCGTCACGCTCCCGCCGATCGGCACGCCGACGCCCGCGCCCCCGTCACCGAGCCCTGACCCCGACCGGGTTGCCACGCGCGTCCGGATCGCGTCGCTCGATATCGACATGCCGGTCATCAAGGGGCCGGCCGGTTATCCGCCGTGCGACGTCGCGATGTACCTCGTGGACCCCGCCGAGCCGCCACGACTCGGCCAGCCCGGCCAGGGCCGGGCGACCTACCTGTTTGCGCACGCCAGGCCGGGGATGTTCGAGCCGCTCCTCAAGACCAAAGCTCCCGACCAGCGCGGCAGCGTAGTGGAGGTCTGGACGAGCGACGATCAGCTATTCCTCTACGAGATCTTCGAAGTCCGGCGCGACCAGAGAGACCTCGACGACGCGATCAACGCCGACCGCGAGGAGTTGTGGCTCCAGACCTCGGAGGGGCCAAAGGGCACGCTCGGCAAGACCCAGGTCATCGCCAAGCTCTTGTCGAGCGGCCCCGCTGATCCGGCGGACGCGCACCCCAAGGCGAAGCCCCGGCCCTGCTAGCCCGTCTGCCTGGCGGCCGTCCCGTCTAGATCCAGCCGATCCGCCGCAGGAACACGGCCAGACCCGTCGCCCCGACGGCCGTGGCGCCCGAGACGACCCAGAAACCGCCGAGGTTGTGCGCCTCGCTCATCCCGAAGATGCCGCCGACCGCGGCGATGCTCGCCAGGATCGCGGTCACGCCGGTCAGCCGTTTCATGATGACCGACAGGTTGTTGTTGACCTGCGTCAGGTAGACGTCGAGCGTGGCCGCGGCAAGCTCACGGTAGTTGTCGAGCTCGTCGGTCAGGCGGATCACGTGGTCGTAGACATCGCGGAAGTAGACCACCTCCTCGGCGTCGATGAGCGGCGTCTCGCGATTCGTCAGCTGGTTGAAGATCTCGCGCACCGGTCCGACATGCCGGCGGACGTCGATCAGCTCGCGTTTCAGCTGGAAGAGGCGCGTCAGGGCATCGGGGCTCGCGGTGAGCACGACCTGGTCCTGGACCTCGTCGATGGCGTCGCCCAGGCGGTCGGCGAACGGGAAGTAGCCGTCGATCACGTCGTCGCACATCGCCCACAACAGATGGTCCGGCCCGTGGCTGAGGATCGGCCCCACCCCGCCCCGTAGGTGATGCGAGACCCGCGGATCCCACGCTCGGTCGTGGGCGGTCAGAAGGAAACCGAGACCGAGCACGATGTCGATCTCGGTGATGATGACCTCGTCGACGTACTCGAGGTCGAACAGGACGATGTGGACGACGCCATCGGTGAGCTCGACCTTGGCGCGCTGGTTGCCTTCGAGGATGTCCTCGACGATGAGCGGGTGGAGCGAGAGCATCGCGCCCACCTGCTTGACCTGCTCCTGCGAGGGGCCTGCCAGGTCCACCCACACCGAGGCGTCCGAGCGGCCCAGCAGCTCCGGCAGCTGGGCGGCCGCCGCCGCGCCCTCCCATTCCTCGGTCTTCCCGTCGGCGACTGCGACGACCCGGATGGTGCCCGAACCCTGATGAACGACCGGGACGCGCCGCCGCGCAACCGGTTCGCCGGAGCGACCGGTCGGGCGATCAGAGGATGACGCCAGGGTCGGGCTTGCCATCGCCGGCCAGCATACGCGGGTCGTCGCGGGGTGCAGACTCCCCTTCCGCTGCCGGGCGCCGACCGGCCGAGCCGCCAAGGGCCAGTGCCGGCAGAGCCGCCGCCACCGTGACCAGCCCGGCGACGACGAAGAGCCCCACCATGATGGAGGCGGCCTCGCGCGAGGCCCACGACTCGAGCGCCTCCACGACCAGCGGGTCGCGCAGGGGCCGGTCGCGGAGGTTCTCCGGGATGTGGGCGAGATACGCGTCGGGCGTGGCGTAGATGTCCGCCGACAGCCGGTCGATCGTCGTCGACCCGTACGCCGTCAGGACGGCGAGGCCGATGGACATGCCGAGCATGCGCGCCACCGTGACCACCGACGACGCGACCCCGAACGCGGCCCGGCCTGCGGCCTCGACGGCCGCCGTGGAGCGCGGTGTGACCGACAGCCCGAATCCGAAGCCGAACGCGCCGAGCGCGAGAGCGACGCTGCGGATGTCCGTCGTCGGGTTCCAGGTGGCCATGGCGGCCAGGCCGCCGACGCTCAACGCCAGCCCCGCCAGCGTCACGATGCGGTAGCTCGCGACGCGCACGGCGAAACCGGAAACGAGGGCCCCGACCGCGGTGGCGGCCGCCAATGACCCGAGCGCCAGTCGCTGCTCATCCGGACCGCCGTAGAGGACGCGGTCGACGAACACGGCCCCACCGATGATCGCGGTCGCGAACGCGTAGCCCGTTAGCAACGACACGAGCGCGGCGGCGCTGAACGCGCGGCTTCCGAACAGGCGGAGGTCGAGGAAGGGGTCGCGGGCGCGCAGACCACGGGCGACCGCGAGCAGCGTGGCGGCGGCGGCCAGCGCACCCAGGCCGGCGGACACGGCGCTCGGATCCAGGTCCGTGCCCGCGACCGCGGTCGCTCCAAGCAGCGTCAGCCCAAGAAGCCCGGCCGCCAGGGCGACCCCGAACAGGCCGGCGCCCAGCACATCGACTGGACCGGCCCGCCTCGGCGTGTCCCAGCCTTCGCCCGCCGCCCACGCGAGGACGATCCCGAGGAGGCCGATCGGCACGTTCACGTAGAAGATCCAGCGCCAGGCGGGCCCGGTGAGGTCGGCGATCGTTGAATTGGCGAGACCGGCCGCGATCAGGGCGCCATCGGGGCGCACCGTCGAGAGGATCGCCGCGCCGAGGAACGGTCCGGCCGCCATACCGAGGAACGTGAGCGCGCCGATGACGCCGAGCGCCCGCGGGCGGGCGCTGCCCGTGAAGAGGTGCGCCGCGGCTGCCGTGCCGACCGGGACCAGGATCCCGCCACCGACCGCCTGGACGAGTCGCGCCACGATGAGCTGGTCGAGGTCCTGGGCCATGCCGGCAAGCGCGCTGCCGAGCGTGAAGACGGCCAGGGCCGCGAGGAACGGCCGCCGGGCCCCCCACAGGTCGGCGAGCCGGCCGGCGAGCGGCATCGTGAGGATGTACACGAGCAGGTAGCCGTTGATGATCCAGCTCGCCTTGCGCAGCTCGATCCAGGCGGACGTGCCATCCGCATCGACGAGGTCGGCGAGGATCGAGGGCAGCGCGACCGCGGTGATCATCAGCTCGAGCCCGGCGAGGAACACCCCGGCACCGAACACCGCGAGCAATGCCATCGCCGAACGGCGGTCCATGGCGGGAGTGTAGTGGCCCCCCGGCAGTGATCCTCCGCTCGCTTGACGGGCCATTGACGGCCGATCGGATCCGGCGCACGCTCGACTAATGAGCGAAGACATCGGGTCGGGAGAGAGCGGGCTGGGCGGCGGGGACGGCGTGCCCTACGGATTCGACAACGCAGCCGCCCACCTCCGCACGGTGGATGCCCAGCGGCCGGTCCCGCACGACAACCCCGGGGCTCGAGCCGCGACTCGGTTGCCCAGGTTGGCGGGCGCGATCGTCCTGATCCTGGCCCTCGCCTGGGCAGTGCGGGTGTTCTGGCCCGCCTGAGAAACCGCGCAGGCTTGACAGCGGGGCGGCGTAGCATCAACATCCGTTGATATCAACCGGCGTTGATGCGACGCTCGCGGACCATCCGCCCATGTCCCGCCGGTCCCGGAGAAGCCGACCACCCGTGCCCACCCCCGCCCGATTCCGCACGACGATCGCCTCGATCGTCCTCCAGCCCGACGACCTGCGCGAGCTGCGCACCTTCCACAAGGCCCTCGCCGACGTGAACCGCCTGCGGATCGTCCGCCGGCTGGCCGAAGGCGAGTCGAGCGTGGCCGAGCTCATCGCCCACGTGGGTCTCAGCCAGCCGCTCGTGAGCCACCACCTGAAGCGCCTCCGCGTCGCGGGCCTCGTGGCGACCCGCCGGGTCGGCCGCGAGACCATCTGCACCCTCCGTCCCGAGGCGTTCGGCGAGGTCGCAGCGCGCGAGCGCGCAATCCTCGGGATCGTGGGGGGAGCCGCAGCCGGATGACCCTGTCGAACGAGACCCGAGATCGGTTCAAGAACGCGTTCGTGCCTGTCGCGCTGGCGATGGGAAGGATCGGGCTCACGCCGGATGCCCTCACGCTCATCGGCTTCTCCATCACCGTCGTCGGGGCGCTGCTGCTCGCGCAGCAATCGTGGCTCCTTGGCGGGATCGTCGTCTTTGTCGGGGGCGCCTTCGACATGCTCGATGGCACGCTCGCGCGAGCCACTGGCAAGGTCAGCCGCCTCGGCGCGTTCATGGACAGCGTCTTCGACAAGATGGGCGAGATCGCGGTGTTTCTTGGGATCCTGGCCGGGGTTCAGGTGTCGTGGCTCCGACTGCCGATCGGCGACGGTGTTCAGATCCTCCCGTTCGTCACCGCCGCGGCGATGGGGGCTGCGTTCATGGTGAGCTACACACGCGCGAAGTCGGAGAGTCTCGGATTCACGAGCGGGACTGGCATGGCGGCGATCGGGATCATGCCCCGCGAAGTGCGCCTCGTCGTCCTCAGCCTGGGACTGCTCCTGACCGGGCTTGCCGGCGGCGTCTGTCCATTCGACTGCGAAATGTTCCCGCAGACCACGCCGATCGGTGTGTACACCGACGGTGCGCCCTTCCTGGCAGCCGCCATGGCGATCATCGCCGTCGGGGGCTTCATCACGACCATCCAGCGAATCCTCCATGTCCGCAGCCAGGCGCTGCAACAGTCATCCAGTCAGCCATCGGAGATGAACAGGTGAGCAAGAACGGAACCAGCGGCAACGGCAAGAACGGCTCCAAGCCGACCAACACATGGGCCGGCGCCGGGCGCCGCCGCGACGGCAAGATCCGGGTCGCCATCGTCGGCGTCGGCAACTGCGCGAGCAGCCTCGTCCAGGGCCGCTACTACTACGAGAACGCGAACGCCGATGACTTCATCCCGGGGCTGATGCACGTCGATCTCGGCGGCTACCACGTCCGCGACATCGACTTCGTCGCCGCCTTCGACATCGACAAGAACAAGGTCGGCAAGGACCTCGCCGAGGCCATCTACACGAAGCCGAACAACACCTACACCTTCCACAAGGTCGCGCACACCGGTGTCACGGTCGAGCGCGGCATGGCCCACGACGGCCTCGGCAAGTACCTCAGCCAGATCATCGAGAAGGCGCCCGGCGAGACGGCCGATATCGTCGGCATCCTCAAGGAGCGCGAGGTCGATGTCATGGTCTCCTACCTGCCGGTCGGCAGCGAGGAGGCGACCAAGTGGTACGCGGAGCAGGCCCTCGCCGCCGGCGTCGGGTTCGTGAACGCGATCCCGGTCTTCATCGGACGTGAGCCGTACTGGCAGCGCCGCTTCGCGCAGGCCGGGCTGCCGGTGATCGGCGACGACATCAAGAGCCAGGTGGGGGCGACCATCAGCCATCGCGTCCTGACTCGCCTGTTCATGGATCGCGGCGTCCGCCTCGATCGGACCTACCAGCTGAACTTCGGCGGCAACACCGACTTCCTCAACATGCTGGAGCGCGAGCGGCTCGAGTCCAAGAAGATCTCGAAGACGAACGCGGTCACCTCCATGCTCGACTACGAGATCGACCCCGACAACGTCCACGTCGGCCCGAGCGACCACGTCCCGTGGCTCGAGGACCGCAAGTGGTGCTACATCCGGATGGAGGGCACGACCTTCGGCGATGTGCCGCTCAATGCGGAGCTCAAGCTCGAGGTCTGGGACAGCCCCAACAGCGCCGGCGTCATCACCGACGCGATCCGCTGCCTCAAGCTCGGCCTGGACCGCGGCCTGACGGGCACCCTCGTGGCCCCGTCCGCCTACTTCATGAAGAGCCCGCCCCACCAGATCCACGATGACATCGCCTACAACCGCGTCGAGGCATTCATCCGCGGCGACGACAACGAGACGCTCGTCGGGACCGAGAGGCCTGAGAAGCGCAAGCTCCGCAAGCTCGCCGGGAGCCCAGCCAGGACCACCGCCAAGGTCGCGACCACCGCCGGGCTGTGACAGCCGACGAGCGGCCACGGGCCGGCACGACGGTCAACGACCGCCGTCTGGAGGCCCCGCACCGGCGCGGGGGCACGAGCCCTCGCGTCCTCGAGCGCGTGGCCGTGGCCGGCTACAGGGCCCTGGCCTGGGTCCTGGCAACGGTCCCGCCCAAGCCGGCCGCGGCCGTGATCGGTCGCGCCTCGCAGCTGTCCTACCTCGCCTGGCCCACGAAACGTCGCTGGTCCAACCGCAACTTCGGGCACGTCCTCGGGTTGCCGCCGGAGCACGAGCAGGTCCGTTCGATGGCGCTTCGGGCGTACTACGGCTACGGCCGCTATCTCGTGGAGCTGATGCGCCTGCCCTCGATGACAGCCGAGGAGCGTGCGGAACTCGTCCCGGACCTCGATGCGGTCGAGTTCAAGCGGCTATGGCGCGAGGCGCCGGGTGGCGGTGGCATGATCTTCGTCGTCGGCCACGTCGGCAGCAACGACGCGGTGGCGGCCGCCATCGCCCGCCACGACATGCCGATCAACGTCGTGGCCGACGACTCCGCCTTTCCCGAGCTCTTCGAGCTGCTGCGTAGCCAGCGCGAGTCCTGGGGTGTCCGCATCATCGGGTGGCGCAACCTGCGCGCCATCTTCGGGGTGCTGCGCCGGCGCGAGATGCTCGGACTCCTCGTCGACTGGGGCTTCCGCGCCGACGGGATCCCCGTGAAGCTGTTCGGGCAGTGGACCGCCCTGCCCGCGGGCCCGGCGACGCTCGCCGCCAAGACCGGCTCGCGCATCCTGCCCGTCACGATCCGGCGGCGGCCGGACGGAACGTTCCTCGTCACCTGGACCGGCCCGATCGACCTCACGTCCGCCGATCCGGCCGAGCTCCAGCGCGCGACCCAGGCGATCGCTGACGCGCTCGCTACGACGATCGCCGCGGCACCCGAGCAGTGGTACAGCTTCAAGCCGATCTGGCCGGCGACGGCAGCCGAGGCGGCGGACCTGGAGCGGCGCGCCACGTTGATGCAGTCGGGCGTCGCCGACCCGGGGCCGGCACCGGAGTCCGGATGACCGTGCGGGCCCTCCGCAGCTGGTCGAGCGTCCGGCTGCTGCTCATCGTGTCGTGGCTGGCGTGCCGGTTGCCGGAGCGGTTCTTGGTCCCCGTGGCCGAGTTCGCGGGCGATCTCTGGTATCGCGCCACGCCTGACCGCGCGGCCCAGGCCCGCCGCAACCTCCGCCGGGTGGCGGACCATCTGGCGAGGCGCGGACGGGGCTCGGCGGGAGTTCGGGCCGCGGCCACGGACGCCAAGGCCCTCGAGCGCCTGGTTCGGCTGGCCTACCGTCACGCGGCGCGCTATTACCTCGAGGTGGTCCGAACGCCTGCGCTGCGCCCCGGCGACGTTGACGAGCGTATCGACATCGAGACCCCGGAGATCGTGGCCGAGGCGTTCACGCCCGGCCACGCTTCGATCTTCGTCGGACTGCATTTCGGCGCCATCGAGCTCCCGGCGATCCTCCTCGCGGCCCGGGTCGGCGGAGCCGTCGCACCCATGGAGACCGTCGACGACGTCCGACTCCAGGACTGGTTCGTCCGGACCCGCGGGGCGGTCGGGGTCCGGATCGTGGGGCTGCGTGAGGCGCGTCGCGAGCTCCAGGCGGCTCTGCGGGCCGGAACGAGCGTCGGGTTGGTCGGGGACCGCGACCTGACCGGCGGCGGCGTGCTGACCGAGCTGTTCGGAGCGCCCGCGCAGCTCCCGCTCGGTCCGGCGATGCTCGGGGTCGAGAGCGGGGCGCCGCTGTTCGTCGTCGGCGTCCGCCGGACCGGCATCGGGCGCTACAAGGGCCGGCTGGAGCCCGTATCCGCGCCCGTGGACGGCAGACGCCGCGAGCGCGTGACTGCGGCCATGACCGGGATCGCGCGGGCGTTCGAGCGCATCGTCGAGGACGCGCCCGAGCAGTGGTGGGCGGTGTTCTTCCCGATCTGGCCGGACCTCGAGCGGGAGGCGGCAGCGGCCGGGGCATCCGAGGTTCCGCTCCCGGAGGCCCGGACCACATGACCGACCTCCCCGACCACGCCGACCCACGAGGCGCCGCCGACCGGCCAGGCCGCGCCGACCTCCACATCCACACGGTCGCGTCAGACGGCACGGCCGACGTCGCCAGCATCCTCGACCACGTCGCTGCGCGCGGCGACCTGGACGTCATCGCCATCACCGACCATGAGCGCATCGACGCCGCCGTGGCCGCGCAGTCGATGGCCGTCGATCGCGGCGTCGGCATCGAGGTCGTGGTCGGGGAGGAGGTCACGACCCTGGGCGGTCACCTGCTCGCCCTGTGGATCGAGCGGCCGATCCGGCCCTTCCGCTCGCTGCGCGCGACGATCAAGGAGGTCCACGACGCTGGAGGCCTGGCGATCCCGGCACATCCGCTCGTCCCCTACCCGCTCTGCGCCCAGGGCCGAGTGCTGCGCGGCCTCATCGACGACACCGACGAGACCGTGCGGCCGGACGGTCTCGAGACCTTCAACCCGACGGCCCTCGGCCGGCCGTGGCACGATCGTGTCGTACGCTTCGCCGATGAGCATGGTCTCGCCCGGGTGGGCAACAGCGATGCCCACGCTCTCGATGCGATCGGCGTCGGTTGGACGACGTTCGAGGGCCGGACGGCCGCGGAGCTGCGCCGTGCCATCGAGGGGCGTGGAACGGATCACGGCGGGTCGTTCCACGACACGGCGGGGCAGGTCGGCGTGTTCCGCAAGCAACTGACGAAACGGGCCCGCGACGCCAGGGACGAGCTGGCCGGTCGGGTGCGCCGCGACGGGACCGGGCGGGACCACGGCTACCCGGGTGGCCGCGCCCGACCGCCCAGGTACGACCCCGCCGACGAGCGGCGATGAAGATCGGCCTCGTCTGCCCGTACATCTACCCCGCGCCCGGCGGGGTCGCGCAGCACGTGAGATTCCTGTACGAGGGGCTGCGGCTGCGGGGCCACGACGTCCGGATCCTGACGGCGAGCCACGGACCGCAGCGTGCCTCGGAAGGCGACATCATCCGCCTGGGCGTCGGGTTCTCCGTGCCGATCAACGCATCCGTGGGCACGCTCACCTTCTCGCCCCGCTACCTGAGCCAGATCGGCGCGATGCTCGAGCGCGAGAAGTTCGACGTGCTGCACTTCCACGAGCCCTTCGTCCCGTTTTTGTCGCTCTTCCTGCTGCGCGAGTCGACGAGCGTCAACATCGCCACCTTCCACGCCTATGCCGGTTTCTCCCCGTCGTACGAGTTCGGCAGCCGGGCGCTCGGCGGGCACGCGAAACGGCTTCACGGCCGGATCGCGGTGAGCGCGGCCGCCCGCCATTTCATCGATCGCTTCTTCCCGGGCGACTACAAGGTCATCCCCAACGGCGTCGACGTCGGCCGGTATGCGAACGCGGTGCCGATCGCGCGCTGGCAGGACGGCACGCCCAACGTGCTGTTCGTGGGGCGCCACGAGCCGCGCAAGGGGCTCCTGGACCTGCTCAAGGCGCACCGGATCCTGCGCAAGACCGGGTCGAACTCGCGGCTTCTGATCGTCGGCGGCGGCCCGCAGGAGCGGGAGGCTCGCCGCTATGTGGCGACCCGCGGTCTGCAGGGCGTGGAGTTCCTCGGGCGCGTCTCGGACGACGCGAAAGCGCAGCTGTTCCGAACCGCGGACGTCTTCGCCTCGCCTGCCACGGGCGGGGAATCGTTCGGCATCGTCCTGCTCGAGGCGATGGCGGCGGGGACGCCGATCGTGGCCTCGGACATCCACGGTTACAAAGGCGTCGTCCGTCGCGGCCGTGAGGGCCTGCTGGTGCCGCCGCGCGAGCCGCGCGAACTTGCCGTGGCCATCGACAAGCTGCTGCGCGACTCGAGCCTGCGCGAGCAGATGGGCGCCGCCGGCCAGGCGCGCGCGGAGGAGTTCAGCTGGCCGCGCGTCACTGCCAGGGTCGAGGACTACTACGGGTTCGTGATCCGCCGACTGGCCTCGGCCGGGACGCTCCCGGAGGGGTTCCGTGCCGAGATCCCTCAGGCACCCCCGCCCGTGCGGGCAAGGGCGTCGGCCCCATCGCCGGACGCCGCGCCACCGGAGGCTGCGTTCGACTCGGCGAGCGCGAGCCGCCACGCGGATGCCGAGTAGGCCACGACCAGGCAGGTCACCACGATGGCGATCGTCAGGATGGCCAGCATCGGGCTCAACAGCGGCGTGTCCACGTTGCGGGTCGTCTCGCTGACCGGGAACTGGAACGCGTACAGGTAGGTCGGCAGCAGGCCCTGGTAGGCGTTGACCAGGGTCGACGGCAACGGCAGGGCCGCGATGTTGGGATAGAACACGACGAACCAGCCCACGGCCGCAGCCACCAGCCCGACCACGTAGCGGCGCGCATCTCGGGCCGCGAGGGTTTGCGCCGCGAGGTAGACCAGCGGGAGGCCGACGACCATTGCGATCGGCTCCACCGGGATGTTGTCAAAGGTCAGGAGGGCGGTGTCGGGCAGCAGTGCGGCCCCGGCCAGGCCGAGCGCGATCGCGATGGCCGCGGTGACGAGCTGGCGCACCCCGATCCCCGCGGGAAGCCCCGCGACGCGCGCATCTCCGGCACCCGGGTCCGCTCCATCACGCACGTCGCCGCGGCGCTCCATCGCCAGCCACGCGCGACCGAGGACCACGGCCCCGACCACGACCACGCCGAGCAGCCCGGCCGAGCGCAGGGTCAGGACGAGATCCGGGATGACCGCCGGGCACGCCTGAGAGCCCGGATTCGCGCGCTCGACCCCCACGAACCCGCACACCGGACGCGACAGGAGCCAGAGGACGGCCGGTGCCACGATCGCCGTGGCGCCGGCAAGCCGCACGGCGAGCCACGTCCGGCGTGACGGCCCATGCCACAGCTCGGCGACGAGGTACGCCAGTGCCAGGATCACGAACGGCAGGGCCGTGTAGTAGTGGTACTGGAACGCCGCACGGTCGATCCGCGACCACGACACCCACTGCGCGGCGAACGCGATGGCGATGAGACCCAGGGCCAGGCTGCGCCGCCGGAACGCCATGATCGCGACGAAGCCGAGCGCCACCGCCCCGAGCCACCAGATCACGAGGTTCCCGGCGTCGTAGACCGCGGCGCTCGTCGAACCGGCGAAGCTGTCCTGATAGAACCACACGGGCTTCAGGTCGAACGGCCAGGCCCACCATGGCGAGGAGGCCGGATGGCCCTCGGCCAGGCCGCTGTGGTAGCCGTACATCGAGCCGGTCAGGTCGATCAGCGTCTGGCCCGTGTTGCCCGCCGGGAAACCATCCCACAGGCGGTGGTTCTCCATGAACGCCCACGGCACGTAGCTCACGACATACACCCCGACCGGGATGAGGACGAGGCAGACGGCCGCCCAGAGCATCGGCAGGCCGAGGAGCCATCCGGGGCGCAGCCAGCCGTCGGGCGCCGGCGCAGGCGGCTCCAGGGCACGCATCGGGTCCTCAGGGGCGAGCGCTCCGGCCATCGGTCCATAGCCGATGCCGCCCGCGAACCGGAAGGCCGCATAGACCACCAACGAGCCGAGCGCGGCGATGATCGCGACCAGCAGCGGCGTGATGGCGACGGGCCCCACGGCCAGGGGGACGTCGAGCCGGCCGATCGCCAGCGCACCGAAGAACAGCAACGCCCCGAGCGCGGCCGGGGCCGCGACCGCGAAGCGCATCTCATCGTCCGTCCAGGCGATCGGGTGGAAGACAGCGGCGACGACGGCCATCAGGGTGAGCGCGACCATCATCGCGAGGAACGGGAGGTTGCCCAGGCCCTGGCCCTCGGGCACGCTGATCGCCAGATAGCCGAGCACGCTGGTGATCGCGATGAGACCCACGATCGCGATCACGCGACCCAGCGCGCTGCGCAGGAGCAGCAGCAGCCCCATGGCGCCGATCGCATATGCGGCGACCCATTTCGAGGCCAAGGCGAGGCCCAGCAGCAGGCCGATGACCGGCATGGCCACCCAGAACGCCCCGCGCCAGCGCCACCAGCCAGTCCAGACCGCCGCGAAGAGGGCGTACGCCGCGATGATGAACAGTCCCACGTACACGTCATTCATGCCGATTCGCGACTGGACGAAGAACATCCCGTCGAGGAACGCGAACGCTCCGACGAGGCCCGCCACGAGCCTTCGGGCGAACAGGATCCGCGCCAGCAGGTAGAGGCAGGCAGCCATGAGCACACCCGCGATGACCCCGGGCAGCCGCCACGCGAAGGCGTGCGAGCCGGTCTCGATGCTCGCGGTCTGGCCATCAGCACCGAACACGAGGAGCTGCTGGCGGTCCTCGGCGGGATAGTCGGACTCGACGTCGAGCACCCAGGCCGCGGGCTCGAGGCCGGCCGGCAGTCGGGCGTCGGCATAGACGGCGTTGGCGTGCGGCTCGATGACGTAGACGGTCCACTCGCCGGCGTCCTCGCTCGCAGGCGCCGTCGGCTCCGGAGCGCCGTCCGGCACGAACGCTCGCCCCAGAGCGTGGATCTGCTGCGTGGCGTCGTCGTAGGCCACGCTCGACCCCACACCGGGAAGGGGACGTCGCCCGCCGACCCGGACCGGACCGTTGTCGGCGCTCGTGCCACCGACCGCGACGATCTCGTAGCCAGGGTCATCGGCTCCCCCGGCGGTCACGTACAGCTTCGGGTCGTCGATGCCCGTGACGTGCGCGATCCCGTGCGCGCCGCCGGCCATCTCGATCTCACCGGACACACCGGCCGTCGTCGGGTCGATGAAGGTGATGCCCTCGCCAGTGGCTACCGCGACGCGCGGCAGATCGACGATCTCGATGCCGGCCAGACGTCCGTCTGTGATCGCTTCCTCGACCTTCGTCCGGGTGGCCTCGTCCTTCCCGGGTCCGCCCAGGAGCACGGTCGAGCCAGGAGCGGCGTCGGCCAGTCGCGTCTCGTACTCGGCGGCATCGGTCTCGAGGATCTCGGCGAGCACGGAGGCGGCCGCGTTCGAGTCATCGATGGCGTCGGGCGTCGCGACGAGTGTCGAACCGGTACCCGCCGACGCCACGTCCGCGATACCGGGCAGGTCGAGGATGCCCAGGACGTCGCCGCTGGCGGCGTCGACGGTACTCAACCGGTCGTCC
>CAZFXH010000301.1:0-2938 GCA_964522905.1 uncultured Anaerolineaceae bacterium | reverse complement strand
GCGGATGAATGCCTCGATGCGCTCGTTCTCGGCACGGCAGTAGTCGAGCAGCTCGTCGGCCTTCGGATGGTCCACTGCGATGGCGTCGAGAACCCGTCGGGTGAGCGCGTCGCCGTCGCCGGGCATCGGCTCGTCGCCGATCCATGCGGGCCACAGGTCGCGCGCCAGCGCTGCCATCTCGGCCCGAACCTCGTCGTAGGACGTCGCGGCGCGTGCCTCCAGCTCGTCCGGCCTGATGGTCGCCTTGAGCGCGTACCGGAACTTGCGCTCGTAGAGGTCGCGTCCGAGCCGGAAGTCGCCGTGCGCGGTGGGCAGCAGGTCGTCGCGCAGCCAGTCGGTGAAGGCCTCGACCTCCGCGGCCGCCTGCGCAGCCGCCGTCTCGACCCGATCCCGCAGGGCACGGTAGTCGAGGTCGCCCGCCATGATGGCCGCCGTGCGGCACAGGTCGGCGACGCCGGGCATCGTCTTGATCGCCTTCTCGACGTGGAAGGCGCTCACCGGTCGCCCTCGGCCCGAGGTCAGGTTGCTGCGGGCGGCATCGAGCACGTCCGCGATGCCTTCCATGCGCCCGGCCGCGCTGGCCAGCCGATCCGGCAGGGGCGCGAATTCGCGCGATAGGAGCGCGAACAGGCCGCCACCGAGGAGGTAGCTGTACACGATCGGGCTCCACGACAGCTCGTCGAGCTCTTCCTCGTCGAAGCGCAGCGCGTCGATCTGGTCGAGCAGCACGCGCCGATCAATCCGCTCGTCGGGTGTCAGGTCCTCCACGGCATCGATGCGAGACCGGGCGGTGGCCAGCCAGACGAGACGCGCATCGGCGCCCTCATCGGTCAGGTCCGGCCAGCGGTCGTCGTGCTCGTGGTTGCCTGCCTCGGTCGCGTGCAATGGGTAGAGGCGGAAGTAGTCGGTAAAGAATGCCTCGACGGTATCGGCAAAGCTCATGCGCCCCATGGTGCCATGCCGAACCGGCCGCCGGATAGTTCCGACGGCCGGTCGTCCAACCGCGATCCTACGGCGCCTCGATCTGGATCGAGTCGAAGATCGCCTGGAGCTCGGCCTGCACCGCATCGGTGGCATCCGTGACGCCCGACGTGATGACGAGGCGATCGCCGTTGACGTCCAGGATCCAGAAGCGCTCGACCTGGCCGGGATCCGGCGCCGGCTTTCCGTCGGTCTCGCCGACGATGGGCCAGAGGGCGGGCTCCTGGCCGACGCAGCCGTCCCAACCGCCGAACCGGAGGTCCACCTGCTTGCCCGCGAATCCATCCACCGTCACGTCAGTCGGCGTGCTCAGGACCACGGCGGGCACGCTGGTGAGCGCGGTCACGAGGTCGTCGACGGTCGGTCCGACCGGCGGGTCCTGCAGGGCGAGATCCGTCCCGCACGCGTCGGCGTACAGGTTCTCGATCTGCCAGAAGCCCAGCACGGCTCCCTCGCCCCAGACAAGCCCCGGGACCCTGACCTTCATCCAGCCCTCGGGCACGGTGACCGTGATCCGGAATGGAGCCACCTCGGTGATGAGGTATGAGCCCGGCGCAACCACATCTCCCACCGTCTGCTCGTCGAAGAGGGCGGGCACCGGTGTCGGGGTCGGTGTCGGGGTCGGTGTCGGGGTCGGTGTCGGGTCGCCGAGGCTCGGACTGCCGATGTTCGGCGTGATCAGGTAGTTGTATCCCAGCAGCGCCGCCACGGCCACGACGGCCGAGGCCACGGCGATGCGCATCGTGTTGCTCATGATCGGGAACCTCCGTGGCGGCCACCCATGCAGGGCGCCGGACTGACGCGAAGAACGGACTTCGAGGCGGGCCGCTTCGGCGACCCGAACGGGTGCCACCGTGGGGCCGGTGTCCAGCCATGCGTCGACGATCTGGTCGAGATTTCGCTCGTTCATGCCGGCCGCTCCGTGACGGTCGGCCTTGCATCGGCATCGAGCGCGGCACGCATGGCACCGCGTGCGCCATGGAGACGCGAGCGGACCGTGCCGACCGGGATGCCGAGCACGACGGCCATCTCGTCGTGCGACATGTCGAGGTAGTGCTGCAGGACGAGCACGGCTCGCTGCTCGGCTGATAGCCGCTGGAACCCCCGCTCGAGCTGGTCCCGATCGTGGACCGACAGGTAGGGGTCATCATCGGCGGCGCCGTCGGTCAGGCTCCCGGGTGGAGCTTCCCGGCGGCGCCTCCGGTGCTCGGCGTATGCGGCGTTCACCAGGAGCCGATATGCCCAGGCGTCGAACCGCTCAGGGTCGCGGAGGCCGGGCAGCTGGCGCCAGATGGTCACCAGCGCCTGTTGGGTCGCGTCCTCGGCATTCGGCCCGTTCCGCAGGATGCGGTAGGCGACCGAGTACAGCCGATCCACGATGTGGAAGGCAAGCTGGTCGAAGGCGTCATGATCGCCCTCCTGCGCGCGTACCACCAGCTGACGCTCCACGTTCCTGCCTCACTGCGGTCCCAAAGTGGGCCCGCCTGTCATGTATGAGTCGCCGAACGGGTTCGTCAATCGATCTTCGCACGGCCCACACCGAGAACCGACCGCCGGATGGTCCGGCGGCCGATGTCTCCAGGTGCTGGTGACGCTTCTCATGGGCCGGCCGTCGGCAAGCGCCCGCATGTCGCTGACGGGAGCATCGGCGTCAATTGGAATGCCCACCGAGTCTCCGATGCGGCGAGCTCGGCACCAGGCATGATGGCGCCCGAGCGGGCGACCGTTCCAATCGGCGATGCCAGCTCGACCGAGGTCCCCAGCGCTACTCGAACTCGATCGACTCGACGACGTCGACGATCATGGTGCCGACTTCGGGGTCCTCGCCGACCTGATCGCTGTGGATCACGTAGCGGGTTCCGTCGAGCTCGAATACCCAGACTCGAATGATGCTGTCGACCGAGTTGGGCCACGCGGAGTCCTGGCCGTACAGCCAGAACGAGTTGGGCGAACAACC
>CAZFXH010000300.1:0-2323 GCA_964522905.1 uncultured Anaerolineaceae bacterium | reverse complement strand
AAGACCGCCGGTCGGTTGACCGGCGGTCTGATCGGGTTCTGAATGTCGAGGACTAGACGGAGTCGCCGACGGTGCTCAGGATGGTGCTGACCTGGCCGCCCAGGAAGATGAGGGCGACGATCGCGATGATGGCGATGAGGGCGAGGATCAGCGCGTACTCCGCGAGGCCCTGGCCGTCTTCGTCGCGACGAAGCTTGGCGATGAAAGCTGTGAACAGTGCCATGGTGTTTCTCTCCTGGATGAGTACTCACCCCCAGACGAGGGCTGCGCCAAATGTACGAACGGGATGCGCGCCTGTCACCTGAGACGATGGTACGGGGGCCATGCGCGAACGCAACGGACCCGCAGCTCAGCCTCCGGTCGCCTGATCGATCGCCTGGCCGATGGCCGTGAGCGCGTCCGAGAGGGTGCCCCCGAAGACCACGAGCCAGAGCAGCGTCAGTGCGCTCGTCAGCGCGGTCATCAGTCCGTACTCAACGAGGCCCTGCCCGGCTCGTCCTCCGCAGCCCCCGCCCACCTGGTCAGTCTTCCGAGGGCGTCTCGAGCGCCGGGATCTCCGCGACGAGGCGCAGCTCGCTGCCGTCCGACAGGAGCTCGGCCGTGACCCCGATCGAGGACGCTCGATCCTGGATCTCGCGCCAGTTCGGGGCGGGCAACGCGACGATCGACTCGAGGATCGCGTTCTCGGCCGCCCGACGCTCGTCCTCCAGTCGCTGCTCGAACATCGCCGCGAGCGCCGGCGGGAGGTCCTTCCCGGACTCCGGTTCGGGCACGTCGATGTTCGAGACCCGTCGAGCACCAACGACGGCACGCGTGGCCCCGATGCGCGCTTCGAGCTGCTCCCCCCAGTCGAGCCGTAACGTCACGCGATCGGGCGCCGCGCCGAGATAGCCCGCCAGCGCCTCGTCCAGCATCCGGAACAGCCCGCTCTCGAGATCGACCGGGAGCCGGCGGTCCTGACCCATGCTCTCGAACTCCACCGGGACGCCGGCACGTCGTCCCCGTTCCCGCGTCGCACGGCGGAGCGTGGGCACGAGCCCCAGGTCGTCGAGGACCATGGGACGCACATCGAAGATGAACGACTTGGTCGCATCCAACGTGTGCTGGACCATGGCGACCAGCTGCCGCACCTCGTCTGCCGCCGAGGTCGGATCGCGCGCAACGAGCCGCTCGACGATCTGGGCCTGGAGCACGATGTTCGTGAGGCTCTGGGCCGGGCCGTCGTGCATCGCCCGGGCGATCTCACGGCGCAGGTCCTCCTGCGCACCCAGGACGAGCCTGTAGACGGCCGCCGGCATCGGCGCGTCGTCACCGTCGACGTCCGACACCCCCTCAGCCGGCGACACGCCCGTGGGCAGCAGCATCGAGGGATCCAGGCTGCCCATCACGACGAGATACTCCACGAGGGCGTCGCGGTAGCGGGCCAGGGTGCGACGCTTCCCCTCCAGCACGTCGACCTGGGTCTCCATCAGCGCCGCGCGCTTGGTCAGCGTCACGAGACTGGTGGTCTGATCGAGGCGGTCCTTCGGGTCACCGTCGGGGGTGAGTGCCTCGAACTTCTCGGCGGCTGTGGCGCGACGACCCTCGTGGCGCGTCGCCTCGGACTTCGCTTGGGTGATGAGCTGGTCGACCTCGTTCAATTCCCCATCGAGCTTGAGCAGGTCGTCCGCGAGCCGGCCGGACAGATCGCCGAGGGTAGCCGCTGGAGCGATCGGTGCCGGGTCCGTCATCAATCGTCCGGCATCCGGATCCAGCCCTGGCGCATCGCGTAGACCACGGCCTGCGTCCGGTCGTTCACCGACAGCTTTCGCAGGATCGAGCTCATGTGGTTCTTGACCGTTTGCTCGCTGATCGACAGCGCGTAGGCGACCTGCTTGTTGGTCATGCCCTGGGCGATGTTGTCGAGGATCTCGACTTCGCGCGGCGAGAGCGGGGCGAAGATCGGGGCCGCCTCCTGCCCGTACACGGCGAGCTCGCGGAATTCCTTGAGCACGCGTGACGCCACGGCCGGCTTGGAGAAGACCTTGTCGTTGATGAGGAACTCGCCTCCGGCAACCCTGCGGATGATGGTGACGAGGTCGTCGGGGCCGACGTCCTTGAGGATGAATGCGGCGGCGCCAGCCTTGATCGCATCGAACAGGGCGTCCTCGTCCTCGTTGACGGCGAGGACGATGATCCCGGTGGATGGCAATTCGCGCTTGATGCGCTGGGTCGTCTCGATGCCGCCAGGCGACGGCAGGGACAGGTCCATCAGGATGATGTCCGGCGACGTCTCCAGGGCCCGATCCATGGCGCTCCGGGCATCGTCCGCCTCGGCTACGAC
>CAZFXH010000299.1:0-9736 GCA_964522905.1 uncultured Anaerolineaceae bacterium | reverse complement strand
CGGTCAGCGCCGTCATGAGCGGGGCCCCACGCGCTTCGTGGAGCAAGCCACCTGCCCGCCATTCGCGCGTCGATGGGTCGAAGATCCAGGTGCTGGAGTACGGGACGTCCGCGGCATTCACGCCTCCCGCGACGAGGGCCGTCCCGTCGCGCAGCGCGACCATCGCAAAGGACTTGCGAGGCTTGTTCAGGCTCTCGACCTCGACCCAGGTATCAGCGGCCGGGTCATAGAGCTCGGCTCGTTCACTTCCTTCGCTCGCCCCGCCCGGAACGCAGGCGTAGTCGTCGCCCACGGCGAGCACCGTGCCGTCGCCAAGGAGCACCGCGTCGAATCCGTGTCTGGCGGACAGCATCGGCGCGGCATGTGTCCAGGTCATCGAGGCCGGGCTCGCCGGCGGAGTCGAGGGGGCGCTCGTGGGTATGCCCGATGAAGGGCTCGGCACGACGGTCGGGGTGGTCGCCGACGGTGCCGTCGTGCCGTCCGATGATCCGGCGCTGAGCGAGGCCGGAACCGGGGCGCCGCAGCCGGCGACGAGTCCCGCGATCGCGAAGTTGATGATTCGTTGCTTGACCATGCTCTGATGACGCGATGGCGCCCCGTTTGTCACGTCTTGGTGGTCTCGCCTGCGAGCCCCAGCCGATGCGCCACGGCCGCCGCCTCCACTCGGTTGGCGACGCCGAGCTTGCCGAGGATGTTCGAGACGTGGACGCTGGCGGTCTTGCGGGTGATGAAGAGCGTCTCCGCGATCTCCTGATTGGATCGTCCGGCGGCGACCAGCCGGATGACCTCGCGCTCACGGTCCGTGAGGCCGATCGTATCGGTCGGGGCGACGGCGTCGGCCGTGGCCACGCCGAGGTCGATGCGGGCGTGGCGGGCCAGCTGCTCGATCTGACGCCGGAGCGGCTCCGCCCCGAGCCGCATGGACGTCGCGTGCGCCTGGCGCAGGGCATCGGCGGCCTCCCGGCGATCCCTCCCCGCTCCGAGCATCGCCTCCGCGGCTCGAAACCCGGCGTAGGCGGACGGTGCGGGCCGGCCGAGCACCAGCCATGCCTCGGCCGTCCTCCACAGCGCGTCTGGATCCGGTCGGCCGCCGATGCGATCGAGCTCGGCGCGGCACAAGCCCCCGAGCGCCGCCCGGCGACCGTCCGACGGCGCGACTTGATCCCCGAGCCGCAGCATCGCGGCGATCGGTTGGACCTGCAGCTGGATGTCGCGGAGGGCGGCGACATCCCCCCGGGCATCGGCCGCGTCAGCCGCATCGGCCTCGGCACGGAGGGCGTGCCACCCCAACCAGGCCATGGCTGGGTCGAGGGGCGCCGAGTCCTGCAGCGCCGCCAACGCCTCGGCGACCGCAGCTCGCACGGCGGGCAGGCGGGCCTGCCACGCGGCGAGCTCCCCGACGGCGGCCAGCAGCGCAAGTCGGTAGGACGTGTCGCGGCCTCCCGCCGCGTAGATCTCGCCCGCGAGACGGAGACGGTCCGCCGCAGCATCGAAGCGGCCCTGATTCGTGTCGACTCGGGCTCGGTTCAGGTGGAGCCAGATGGCGGACCGTCCGACCGGGTCCAGCTCGAGCCCCTGATCGGCCGCCGCTGCCGCCTCGTCCCAGCGGCCGAGATCGAACAGGGCCTTGGCCACATGACCCAGGAGGACACCGCCGTACGTGCGTGGCACGCCCAGGCGTTGCGCGATCGCGAACCCCTCGCGGGCGGCCTCCAGGGACGCCTCGGTGCGCCCGACCCGATCGAGGAGGGCGGCGAGATTCGCGTGCCCCAGCGCGATCCCTTCGACACCGCCGAGCTCCTCGGCGATCGACAGCCCTCGGCGGTACGTGGCGACGCCACCATCCACATCGCCGGTCAAGGCCTGCGCCCAGCCGAGGATGCCAAGCGCGAGGGCCTGCTCGGACGGCGCCTGGATGGCTTCCGCCGTCCGGATCGCGTTCCGGGCGATCGTCGCCGCACCAGTCGGGTCGCCGCCGAACAGCCGAAGGCCGGCGACCTGCGCAAGGGTCCGGGCCCGTGCGGCCGTCGGAGGCTCGGCCGGCGTGAGTCGCAAGGCGTCCTCGACCGCCGCCTTGGCTGAGACCAGGTCGCCGGCTTCCCACAAATACCAGCGAAGTCGATCGTGAAGCACCCCCAGCAGGCCGGGTTCGTGGTCCTCGCCGGTCGCCGCGGCGATCTCCGCGGCCGTGATCGCCGTCCGGCCGAGCTGCACGGCACGTTCGTATCCGCCCGTCAGGACCGCGCACTCGGCGGCGTGTTGCAGTACGCCGATCCGATCCATCGGGGTGCCGCGCCCCGACCCGGCGTCGTCGTCCCATAGCTCGAGGGCGCCTTCAAAATGGCGCCGCGCCTGGGCGAAGGCATACACGCGCTCGGCCGCGGCGCCGGCGGCGATCAACGCCGGGAGCGCCCGCGTCCGATCCCGGGCCGCGACCCAGTGGTACGCGAGCTCGTCCGGCGTGACGGGCACCCCACCGATCTCCCCGCGCCGCTCGAGCTCCGCGCCGAAGGCCGCGTGGAGTCGATCTCGCTCGCCGTGGAGCAGCTCGCCGTTCGCCACCTCGGCCAGGAGCGCGTGGCGGAACGCGTAGCCGCCCAGCCCGTCGTCGACCGAATCGGCATCGACGAGGATCCCCTGGGTGATCGCCGGTCGTAACGCGTCGGCGACGGACCGGGCCGGCATTTCGAGCACGGCCGCAAGCAGTTCGTCGTCCACGCGACGTCCCGCCGCCGACGCCGCCCGGAGGACCTGTTGCGTCTCAGACGGGAGGGCCGCCAGGCGAGCGACGAGTACGTCGCGTAGCCCCGGCGGGAGCGCACGTCCGCTGCCGCCGGCCCCGAAGGTCGCGGCGAGTTGCTCGACGAAGAACGGGTTGCCGCCGCTTCGCTCCATCACGTCGTCGACGATCGCCGCCGAGGGGGCAACCCCAGCCAGCTCCCGCAACAGGACGAGGACGTCCTGACGATCGAGGCCACGGAGATCCAGGCGCACGACCCACGCATCCCGCTCGAGCTCGGCCACGAACGCCACGGACGGATCCTGGCGATCCGTCTCACCGATCCGGAGCGTGACAAGCAACAGGACGGGCGCCTCACGCAGGTGGCGCGAGAGGAAGCCGAGCAGGCCCCGGGTACCCTCGTCGGCCCACTGGATGTCCTCCACGACGAGCACCACGGGTCCGTCGCGAGTCTGGCGCTCGATGACGCCGAGCACCGCCTCGAACAGCCGCGTCTGTCCTTCGCGATCGAACTCCAGCCGCGTTGGCTCGGTGTGAGTGCGCGACGCTACCTCGGGGAGCAAGCGCGCGATCTCGCTCCGGGCCGGTCCGAGCAACGCGGCGAGCAGGCCCGGCTCGACCGACCGGGTCAGCTCCCGGAGCGCCTCCACGAACGGGGCGTACGGGATGGCGCCGCTCCCCGCGGGCAGGCATGCCCCACTGAGCACGGTGGCGCCGCGGTCCCTGGCGGTGGCGGCGAGGCGACCGACCAGCCGCGTCTTTCCGATGCCCGCTTCACCGCCGACGATGAGCGTAGTGCCGCGGCCCGCGACGGCCGCCTCCAGCGCAGCGTCAAGGCGCGCTTCCTCGGCGCCGCGACCGATGAGGGCTCCCCGATCGGCACGATCGACCACAGCCCCCCGATGATAGCGACGGTCATCGCGCCAGCGTCATGCCCCAGACGGCTGACCGGCCGGCTGACCGGCCAGCACCTGTGCCCGGACCTTCGCCCTGGCCCGGCAGAGCAGGGTGCGCGTGGCGACCTCGGATCGGCCGATCGAGGAAGCGATCTCGGCTCCGCGGTACCCATGCGACGCGAGGATGAGCGCCTGGCGATCGACGATGCCGAGGTGCTCCAGGACGGCACCCACGGCCCGCTGGTCCTCCCCGTCTACGGCCAGGCTTTCGGGTGACGGTGCGCAGCCGGTCACGAGGAGCTTGGAGCGGTGGCGGTCCGCGACCGAGATCCTCCGCCCACGGCTCATCGCGAGGTTGTGGCCGACGCGATGGAGCCAACCGCCGATGTCGTCGGGGACGCGCCCTTCTCGGACCTCGCGCATCAGGCGCTCGAACGCATCGTGGGTGAGGTCCTCGGCCGCGGCGACGTCCCGGGTCAGGCTCGATAGGTACCGCAGCAGCGAGCCGCCGTGATCGAGATAGGCCTGTCCGACGATTCTGTCGAGATCGATCGCTGTGTCCATGTCCGCCCCTTCGATCGGAGCCGGCGTCGTGCCGGCCGTGGGGCGACGTTCGGTCTAAGTCGATCGGGCCGACATCGGGCAGCAGCCCACAAATGAGCCGCGGGCGGCAAAGACGGCGGCCCGGTCCCAACCGCAGCCACCGTCTGGACTCGAACCGGTGGGCCGCCTTAGCGGCCGAAGCGCACGCTCATCCAGCCCGTCGATGCCCGAGCCAAGTGGTAGCCGGACTCGCCGGTCTCCGAGTTGTAGGAGAAATAGCTGGCGTAACCGTCCACGGCGACGACGGCACTCCCGTTCTTGAACGCGATCCCCGCAGGATCGGCCGACACGCTCGCCGACAGCACGTGCGGCAGGCCGTCACAGACCAGGTTGGGATCGAACGGCACGGCAGCCTGTCCAAAGGCGATCGACCGGCCGCTCGCCTGCTTGACCGAGAACGTGAGGGCGTAGTTCTCCCAGTTGGAGGAGATCGGATATTCGTTCGGGGGCTTGGGCTCACAGGTCACCGTGACTTCGGCCGTCGCCACCAGGCGGGCGGCGAGCCGCACTGGCCCCACCGACACGGCCATGCCGCCCGTACTCTCCGCGGGAGGTGGTTCAGCGAATTGCCCGCCGACCGTGTCCGCGGCGACCGCTGCGGGGAAGGACAGGGCGGCAACCATCGCCGCCAGGAACAGGAACCGACGCATGGTCCCCTCCTCGTGCGCGACGCCGCCACGCACCGTGCGTCGCGGTCGTCGTACCTGCTTGACGCTGGCCTCGATGCAGCGTTACCTCGTCGCGGCGTTCGGTGCTGGTATCCCATGGCCTCCTTCGAAGTTTCGATGGGACCAGACGGTCTGCGCGCCCTGTCCGTCTTCCTCCCTCCCCACCGCGGGCGCGCGTAGACGCTGGAGACTCGATCGTCTCTCGGTGGATAGGCGGAGCCCCCGCGCACCGGTTTCGCACAGACCGGCGTTGACCGGGACCATCGAGGCGTGGAAGCGCGCATGAGCCGCTCGCCACCATGCCCGCGAGGTCGTCCTCGGACCCGACAGGGGCGCGAGCCCCAGTGCTCGCGTGTACGGGGGCGGCCTCGCCACCACCGCGACCAACCGACAGAATCGCGACGCCCTTCCGGCTGACGGAAGGGCGCGGTGTTGTCGGAGTGGTGAGCCCGGAAGGACTTGAACCTTCAACCCGCTGATTAAGAGTCAGCTGCTCTGCCATTGAGCTACGGGCCCACGGGTCCGGGATGATACCGCACTTCGCGGACCCGGCGACCGAGGTCGTAGACTCCCCGCGTGCCCACCGAGCTGGATCCAGCGACCCTGGCGTCGCAGCGCTGCGTCGCGGCGGACGACTCGACGCCTGCGCTCGCACCCGAGGAGGTCGCGCGGCTGGCCACCGGTCTCGATCCGGCCTGGCTGGTCCGCGACGATCGACTCGTGCGCGAGTTCGCGTTCCCGACCTTTGCCGCGGCCTTCGGCCTCGCGACGCGTATCGCCCTGCTCGCCGAGAGCCAGAACCACCACCCCGCGCTGGAAGTCGCCTGGGGCCGCCTGATCGTGACGTGGACGACCGACGCCATCGGCGACCTCAGCGCGAACGACCTGATCATGGCCGCCAAGGTCGATCGTCTGGTCGCTCGCGGGCTCGCCCTCAAAGACGGCTGACGACGCCCTAGCTGTCTCTGGGAAGCGCACCTAGGCGGTCCCGCCCGCCGGCGCCGGCTCGGGCGCGCCCTCGATCTCAGGCTCGTCGGACTCGCCTTCGATCGTCACACGCGGGATCCACGCCAGGAAGCGCGGCATCCACCAGTTCCAGTCGCCGAGCAATCGCATGGAGGCCGGCAGCAGCACGCTCCGGATGAGCGTCGCGTCGAGGAACACGGCGACCGCCAGCCCGAACCCGAGCTGCTTGATGATCGCCAGCTCCAGGGTCACGAACACCGAGAACACCGCGACCATGATCGCGGCCGCGCTCGTGATCGTGCCCGCCGTGATCGAGATCCCGCGCTCGACGGCCGCGTCCGAATCGAGGCCCCGATCGCGCGCCTCCTTGATCCGGGTGAGGATGAAGACGTGGTAGTCCATCGATAGCCCGAACAGGATCGTGAAGATGAAGATCGGGATGAACGACTCGATGACCCCGGGCTTCACGTTCAGGATCTCGGAGCCCCAACCCTCCTGGAAGACGAGCACGAGCAGACCGTATGCCGCCCCGGTCGAGAGCAGGTTGAGGATGATCGCCTTGATCGGGATGACGATCGAATGGAAGGCCACGAGCAACAAGAGGAACGAGAAGCCGAGCACGAACAGGAAGACCAGGCCCATGCCGTTCTCGTAGAAGCCGACGACGTCGGCAGTCCGCGCCGGGCCGCCCGTGACGAGCGCCTCGACCCCGGGGAGCACCCCGAAGATCCGTGGCACGACCTCGTTGCGCACGTCGTGCACCGTCGCGCGGTTGGCCAGGTCGTTCTGTCCCCCGGACATCACGAAGGAGACGAGCGCCACCGTCTTGTCCTGCGAGAGCCGCGTGTCGACCGGGCCGCTCAAGCCATCGCGCGCCAGGAGCTCGTCGGACAGTCGGTCGATGGCCTCCTTCGTCGAGGGCTCGTCCGCCTTGGTGACGACGACCTGGAACTGGAGCGTCGAACCTTCCGGCCATTTCTCGTTCATGAGGTTGATGGCCTGGACGCCATCGATCGAATCGGGGAACGACGCGAAGTCCCCCTGCCCGATGTGCAGGCGCAGGACCGGGGACGCCACGGCGAGCAGCAGGCCGGCCGAGACGACGAAGGCAAGGATCGGGCGTCGCATCGCCGCCCGGACGACGCGACTCCACGGGCCGCTCCCCTCCTCGCGCCGGCGCAGGAACGGCAGCCGGAACCGGTTCACGTTCGTGTCCAGGATCGAGAGCAGCGCGGGCAGGAACGTCAACGAACCGACGACCGAGATGAACACGACCGAGATCGTGCCGATCGCCATCGAGCGGAAGAGCGGGTCGTCGAGCACGAACAGGCCGCCGATCGAGATCATCACGGCGAGGCCCGAGAAAAACACCGCCCGACCCGCGGTGCTCGACGCCGTAGCGATGGCCGCCAGCTTGTCGCGCCGTCGTCGTTCTGTGCGGAAGCGCGTGATCATGAACAGCGAGTAGTCGACGGCGACTGCCAGGCCGATCAGGACGACGAGCTGGCTGGCATACGGGCTCACTGGCGAGACGAACTGGCTATACAAGGCCAGGACGCCAAAGGCCGCGAGCAACGAGGTCACCGCCAGGATCAGCGGCACGAACGCCGCGATCGCCGCCCCGAAGGCGAGCAGAAGGATCGTGAACGTCAGCGGGATCGTGATCCGCAGGGAGTTGTCGAGGTCGTCGTTGACGAGCGTCTCGATGTCCTCGTTGGCGAGGGTGCCGTTGAGGCCGTGGATCCGCAGGTCGGGGTGCGCTGTGCGGAGCTGGTCCAGGAATGCGGGCACTGGGACGAGCCGCTCCACGATGACCGGCCGCTCTCCCGGCATGCGGCCGATGACGCGCACGGTCGTGCGATCCGGGGAGACGAGGCCGGCTTCGGGCGGGGCGCGCAGCGGGTCGATCACCTGGTCGAAGGTCGGGACCGTCGCGCCACCGACCGTGGAGGTCAGGGCGGTCGCGCGAGCCGCGATGTCGGCCACGGCCGCCGCATTCGCGTCGTCGTCGATGGTGCCCGTCCCCGTCGAAACGACGACGAGCAGGTTCTGGCTCGGGGCCTCGGTCTCGCCCGAGGCGTTGAACAGGTCGTTGGCGCGACCGGATTCGTACTCCGGAGCGCTGTCCTCCCGGACGGCGTTCTCGGCATCCGTCCCGCCAGCGGCGAGGCTCATGACGAAGATCCCGATCGTCGCGACGAACCACAGGGCGATGACCGGCCAGCGATGGGCGGCCGAGAAGGAGGCGACCCGCACGGTCCACGGCGAGCGTCGCCTCCGGGGTTCGACCATGCCGGGAAGCCTAGCGCCGGTCCGGTGTTCGGTCGTCGAGCGCCTCGATGAGTCGGTCGATGAACGGGATCTGCGTGTCCTTGATGCGTCGCCTGGCCTCGTCTGGCGCAAACCATTCGACGTGGTCGATCTCCGGGATCGTGATCCAGCGCCCCGAGCGCGGCGGCCACTCGAGCGGGAACGTGTTGCTGTGGGATGTCGCGGGGTCGAGGTCGCCCTCGAGCGCCCACGCCTCGACGAGCTTGCCGCCTTTCTGGCGGATCTCGCCGAGCTCGATCGGGTCGCCGTCGGGTGCCGGGTGGCCGGTCTCCTCCTCGAATTCGCGCCGGGCGACGTCCCACGCCTGCTCGCCGTCGTGGAACTCGCCCTTCGGCACGGTCCACGCGCCGGCGTCGCGTTTCGCCCAGATCGGTCCGCCGGGATGGGCGAGCAGCACCTCGAGGCCGCCTTCGGGTGCATGCCGGAAGAGGAGCATCCCGGCGCTCCGGCGCGGGCCGCTCACTGGTTGTCGATCTGAGCTCTCTGGAGTCGGCCGCTGAAGTCGACGTAGATCGACTTCCACTCGGTGTAGGTGTCGAGCGCCACGTGGCCGGCTTCCCGGTGACCGTTCCCGGTCTCCTTCCAGCCACCGAACGGCAGATGCGTCTCGGCGCCGGTCGTGCCGGCGTTCACGTAGACGATGCCCGTCTCGAAATCGCGCATCGCCCGGAAGGCCGTGTTGACGTCCTGCGTGTAGATGCTCGACGACAGGCCATAGCGGGTCTGGTTGAGGGCCAGCATCGCTTCGTCGTAGCCGTCGACCGGGATGACCGAAAGGACCGGGCCGAAGATCTCCTCCTGCCCGATGCGGTCCATGGCGCCAACCCCGCTGAAGATCGTCGGCTCGAAGAAGTGGCCGTGTTCCAGGGCGCCGTCCGCGGCGCGACCGCCGCCCGTGACGAGCTCGCCCTCGCCACGCCCGATATCGATGTAGGACGCGACCTTGTCGACGGCGCCGGCGTTGATGAGCGGCCCGACGTCGGTCGTCTCGTCGAGGCCGGAGCCCAGCCGGAGCTTCTTCGCGCGGGCCTCCAGGCGCTCGACCAGCGGCTCGACGACGGCACGGTCGACGATCACGCGCGAGCAGGCCGTGCAGCGTTGACCGGTCGTCCCGAACGCGCTCCACAGGATCCCGTCGGTCGCGAGATCGAGGTCGGCGTCCTTCAGGACCACCACGCCGTTCTTGCCGCCGAGCTCGAGTGAGAGTCGCTTGAGTCGCTGGCCGGCCTTGGCGGCGATCGCGCGGCCCGTCGCCGACGAGCCCGTGAACGAGATCACCCCGATGTCCGGGTTGTCCACCATCGCGTCGCCGACCTCCGCGCCACCGCCCGTGATCAGGTTCACGACGCCCGGCGGGAAGCCGGCCTCGGCCATGAGCTCCACGAGGAGCGTGGCGCAATGCGGCGTATCGGATGCCGGCTTGAAGATCACGACGTTGCCGGTGACGAGGGCCGGCATCATCTTCCAGCACGGGATGGCCATCGGGAAGTTCCACGGCGTGATGATCCCGGCGATACCGATGGGTTGGCGGA
>CAZFXH010000298.1:0-13348 GCA_964522905.1 uncultured Anaerolineaceae bacterium | reverse complement strand
GCGTGCCGGCTCGGTCTGGGATCGCCCACGGCCGCGCCGATATCGTCACCTGCCAGCGAATGGTTGCGCGCCTGGCGCTCGATCGGGGGATCGAGATCGGCGGCGAGGCAGCGAGCGGATGACAGCGGCCACACCCACGGCCGGTCCCACGATCGTCCACCTCGTCCCACACACCCATTGGGACCGCGAGTGGTACGAGCCCTTCCAGACGTTCCGGCTCCGCCTGGTGGATCTCGTCGACGAGCTGCTCGAGCGGATGGAGGCGGACGGCCGGCTGCGCTTCACGCTCGACGGGCAGTGCGCGACCGTGGACGACTACCTCGAGGTCCGCCCGGAAGCGGAGCCGCTCATCCGCCGGCTCGTCGCCGAGGGCCGCCTGGCCATCGGGCCGTGGCAGATCCTCATGGACGAGTTCCTCGTGTCGGGCGAGACGATGGTGCGAAACCTGGAGCTCGGCTGGACGCGGGCCACGGAGCTCGGCGGTGCCATGCGCGTCGGCTACCTCCCCGACATGTTCGGGCACATCGCGCAGATGCCGCAGCTGCTGCGAAAGGCCGGGATCGACCGGGCCGTGGTCTGGCGGGGCGTGCCCGCGGCGATCGATCGGAACAGCTTCACCTGGGAGTCGCCCGACGGCTCGGCCGTCGAGGCCGAATACCTCGTCGGCGGCTACGGCAACGGCGCGTACCTCTTCGACGTTCCAGACCGCTTCAAGGCCAAGCTGGCCGAGCACGTCGATGCGAACGAGGCCTTCTACGGACGACGATCGATCCTCGCGATGTACGGCACCGACCATGCGGTCCCTTCCCCCCGCCTGGCGGACCTTGTGGAAGCGCTGAACGCGGACGACGCCCCTGTGGTGGTGCGCATGGAGACGCTCGCCGAGTACGCCGCGCGGACGGATGTCGAGCCGCCGCCCGCGGACGGGCGACCGCGATGGAAGGGCGAGCTCCGCTCCGGCGCCCGCGCGAACATGCTCATGAACGTGACGTCCGCGCGGGTCGACGTGAAGATCGCAGCTGGCCGTGCCGAGACGCTCCTCGAGCGTCTTGCGGAGCCGCTGACCGCCCTGCACGGGACGGTCTGGCCGGGACGACAGCTGGAGCTGGCCTGGCGACGGGTCGTCGACAACTCAGCGCACGATTCGATCTGCGGCTGCTCCCACGACGATGTCGTCGCCCAGGTCCTGACGCGGTACTCGGAGGCGGATCAGATCGGGCGGGGCGTGCTGTCGCGCACGCTCGGCGAGATCGCGGGCAGGATCCCGACCGGTCACTGGGGCGCGATCAACCCCTCCCCGGTCCCGCGCGAGGACTTCGTCGAGTTCGACGTGGCGGTCCCGGCGGAATGGGAGTCGGTCACTCTCGGCTCCGGGGAGCGCCGATTTCCGTCCCAGGAATGCGGGCGGGCGGATCCCGTGGTCGCCGACCTCAAGATCCACGGTTCCGAGATCCCCGAACTGTTCCGCCGCCGGCGGCACGGCCGCGAGCTGTTCGGGCGCCAGATCAACGCCGCCGAGATCGAGCCCGACGGTCCCGACGGGACACCGACCGTGCGCGTGTACGCAGACGACATCGCCGACCCGCCCGAGCTCGACGTCGAGGAGCTGCTCGGCCGCATCGAGGCGGCGGTCCTGGCACGGCCCGACGAGGCGTGGCGGCTCGTGGTTCGTGCCGCCGAGCGCCGGCGGATCCTGGCCCGGGTGCCGATGCCGGCTCTCGGTTGGGCCGCGATCGAGGTCGTCGCGGGGGGCGGCGCGGACGGAATGGAGCCGGAACCCGTGCCGGACGCGGTCGTCGCCGGCGATCGTCGGCTCGCCAACGGCCTGGTCGCGGTCGATGTCGACGACGATGGCACGTTCCGGCTCGCTGGCGGCGGCGTGACCCTGGAGGGGGTCGGGCGGATCGTCGATGGTGGCGACCTCGGCGACAGCTACAACTACGGTCCACCGACTCCGGACGTGATCGTCGAGGTGCCTACGGAGGTCGAGATCGTGACGAGTCCCTCTGGCCCCCTGCGCGGCCGGCTGACGATCCGCCGCCGCTTCGATTGGCCGGTCGGGATAGACCCGCGACAACGCGTTCGCACGGCCGCCACGGTCCCGACCGACGTGCTCACGCAACTGGAGCTCCGGGCCGGGGAACCCTTCGTGCGCGTCGAGGTCGGCTTCGAGAACCGCTCCCGCGACCATCGTGTCCGCTTCCATGTGCCCCTCCCGGCGACCGCGACGGGCAGTTCGGCCGAGGGCCAGTACGCGGTGGTGGACCGGGGGCTCGAGGTCGAGGGTGGCCACGGCGAGGTGCCGCTGGCGACGTTCCCGGCGCGTGGGTTCGTGCAGACCGGTGGGGTCAGCGCCCTGCTCGACCACATCGTCGAATACGAGGTCGTCGATGGTCGTGAGCTCGCGCTCACGCTCCTTCGTTCCATCGGCTGGATCAGCCGCAACGCCAATCCGTACCGCGAGGACCCCGCGGGTCCCGAGGTACCCGTGCCTGCGGCCCAGCTGATCGGTGAGCGATCGATGCAGTTCGCGCTCATGCCCCACACCGGCTCCTGGACGGAAGCGGGGATCGTCGCGGTGGCCGACCGATATCACCACGGCGCGCTCGTCGTGCGTGGCACGGGACCGGTCGCCGACGGGACACTCGACGGCACGCCTGGGCCGGCGGCCGACGAGCGCGGGCTGGCCATCGAGGGCCACGGGGTCGTGCTGACCGCGCTCCTCCGGCGCGGCGACTGGCTGGAGCTCCGGGTCGTGGCGGAGACGCCGCTCGCGACCGATGCCGTGATCCGCGGCCCGTTCGATGAGGCCCGCGAGGCCGATCTGCTCGGGCGTCCGATGGGCGCGCTGGCGACCGAACCCGGCGTACTGCGCGTGTCCCTCCGGCCGTGGGAGATCCGCACGGTCCATCTGCGCTCGGCAAGGAGCGAGTACGACGGCGATCGGCGCCTGCGGACCGCGACCGCGATGCGGTCGCAACGTTTGACAGAACCTTCGAGCGGACTCTAGGCTCGCCCTGATGGCAACCTGCCATTGGCTTTCCAGTCGCCCCGACCCAGTGGGCGGGAGACCGTGGAGGAGCCGGTAGCGACCGTTGCAGGCCGACGACCTTCTATGTGAAGCGAGGGGTCGGTCACGCGGTACGCGCCGAGGAGGAGACCGCGAATGGTCATGCGTTCGACCGCTAGTCGCACCACGTCATGGACCCACCCGATCACCGGGTCGAGGGCCGTTCCCCAAGGAGTTTGTCGATGAGCCGATCCCTACGAATCTCCGCGTTGTTCCTGGCGGCTGCCCTGGTGGCGACCGCATGCGGCCCCGCTGGAACCACCGTCCCACCCGCCAGCGGCGGGCCGGCGGCCAGCGCCCCCGCGAGTGGCCCCGCGACCAGCGTCGAGCCGGGCCCCGCGGGCTCGCTCAACGTCCTGTCGCTGTGGGGCGGCAGTGAGGAAGAGGCCTTCCGGGCCGTCCTCGACGACTTCGAGGCCAAGACAGGGTTCACGGTCAACTACGAAGCCGACCGCCAGACGTACTCCACGACGCTCCAGTCGCGGATCACCGGTGGTAACCCGCCGGACATCGGCATCATCCCGGGCATCGGCTTCCTGCGTCGATTCGCCAAGGATGGGTCGCTCAAGAAGCTGTCGGACCTGGGTATCGATACCTCCGGTCTCGCGGCCAACTACCCCGAGGGCTTCCTCGGTGCGGGTTCGGTCGAGGGCGAGCTGTACGCCGTCCCGGCCAAGTACAACAACAAGGGCACGATGTGGTATCGGCCCGACCTGTTCGAGGCCGCCAGTGTGACCCCGCCCACGACGTGGGACGAGTTCAAGGCAGCCCTCGAGACCCTCAAGGACAAGCCCGCAGCCATGGCGCTCGGCGCCAAGGACGACTGGAACCTGACTGACTGGTTCGAGAACATCTACATCCGCCAGTCCGGCGTCGAGGCATACGACAAGCTGTTCAGCGCCGATGGCGACTGGGCCGATCCGACCGTCCAGACGACCGTCAACACGATGCTCGAAGTGATCAACGAGGAGTACGTCGTCGGCGGCATCAACGCGGCCGTCGGTCGTGCCTGGACGGATGCCATCGCCCAGGTCTTCAAGCCTGAGCCCGAGGCAGCCGTCTTCTACGAGGGCGGCTTCGTCGGTGGCATCGCGACCGGCCAGACCAACACCGCCCTCGTGATCGGCGAGACCATCGACTGGTTCCCGTTCCCGACCTTCGGGGGTGCCGAGGACGTGACCACCTTCGGTGGCGACGTCGTCGGTGCGTTCACCGACAGCGCCGGCGCCAAGGCGTTCATCGAGTACATCGTCACGCCCGAGGCCAACCAGGTCTGGGCCGGGACCGGCGCCATCGTGTCGCCCCACAGTGGCGTCCCGACGAGCGCGTACCCGAACGAGCTCGTCATCCGTGAGGCCGAGTCCCTCAACAACGCCGACCAGATCCGCTACGACGGCGCCGACCTCCTGCCTGCCGGCATCGCCGGCGAGGGCCTCGGTGCCCTCCTCCAGCGCGCCATCGCGGGCGACACCATCGATTGGGCGGACTACCAGACGCGCGTGAAGGCCGCCTGGGACGCCGAGTGACGGCGTTGCTCATCTAGTCACAGCCTGAACGCGGGCGGCCTCACGGCCGCCCGCGTTCTGTATCCTTCGCCTCAAGGAGGAGGGTCCGCATGGCAGGAGTCCCTGGTCTCGAGCTCGTCAACGACGGGACCGTCACACCCGCGGGCAAGCCGAGCGCGGCCCCCCAGCCGCAGGGGCGGCGCTACGACAAGACGACCCTCCTCTTCCTTGGACCGCCGGCGATCCTGCTGGCGATCTTCCTCGTCTATCCGACGATCTATACGATCGCGCTCAGCTTCAACCGCGGCCGACGCGGCGAGTTCACCGAGTGGGTGGGCTTCAGCCACTACATCAATCTGCTGACCGGTGACAAGAGCTTCCTCGACGTCAGCACGTTCCCGCCCGAGGGCGCGATCTGGAACAACGTGTTGTGGGCGGTCTTCTACACGAGCCTGGTGATCTTCCTGGGGCTCGTCGTCGCGGTCCTCGCGTCGCGCGTGCGCTACGAATCGATCATCAAGGCCGTGGTGTTCCTGCCCATGGCGATCGCCGCGACAGCGCTGGCGATCATCTGGAACTTCGTCTACGCCCCCGATACCAACATCGGCCTGCTGAACGCCATCCTGGACCCGTTCACGGAACGCGGGATCTCCTGGCTCGGCAATCCATCGCTCGTCAATGCGGCGCTGATCGCCGCCGGCGTGTGGGGCTCCGTCGGGTTCGCGACGGTCATTCTGTCGGCGGCGCTGAAGAGCATCCCGAGCGAGATCCTCGAGGCGGCCCGTGTCGACGGGGCGACCGAACGCCAGGTCTTCTTCGGGATCATCATCCCGATGGTCAGCCTGCCGATCTCCGTCCTGGCCGTCACGCTCCTGGTCAACGTCGTGAAGCTGTTCGACCTGATCTACGTCCTGACGAATGGCGGACCGGGCGTGAAGAGCCGGGTCATCGCGTTCACGATGTACTACGAGTCGATCCCGGGTGGGCAGTTCGGCCGAGGCGCTGCCGTCGCAGTGATCATGCTCATCCTGTTGCTCCCGATCATGGCCTACAACATCAGGCGCTTCAGCAGCTCGAGGGTGACGTAGATGACGGCTGTCGCAGAGCCGCGGGTGGCCGCTCGCGAGCAGACCACCAGCGAGCGGATCGTCCGGTTCCTGAACAAGACACCGATCCACATCGCCCTTGGGATCATCGCGCTGATCTGGCTGGCCCCGACCATCGGGCTGTTCGTGACGTCGTTTCGGCCACGCAGCGACATCCAGGTGACGGGCTGGTGGGAGAGCTTCCTGCAGTTCCGGTACACGCTCGCCAACTACGGCGAGGTGCTCAGCGGGCAGGGCATGCTCCAGGCGTTCATCAACACCGTGCTGATCGCGGTGCCGTCCACGATCATCCCGCTGGTGCTCGCGTCGATGGCGGCCTACGCGTTCTCGTGGCTGCACTTCCCGTTCCGCGATGGCCTCTTCCTGCTCGTCGTCGCGCTGCTGATGATCCCGGCACAGGTCGCGTTCATCCCGCTGCTCAAGCTGTTCGCCCCGACCGGGCTCCTGAACAGCTACGGCGCGATCTGGCTCACCCATACCGCATTCGCGCTGCCGTTCGGGATCTTCCTGCTACGCAACTTCTTCATCACGCTGCCGCGCGACCTCATCGAGGCGGCGCGCATCGACGGCTCATCGACGCTCGGCATCTTCCGCACGATCGTCGTCCCGCTGTCGGTGCCGGCCATCGCGGCATACGGGATCTTCCAGTTCCTGTGGGTCTGGAACGACCTGCTTATGGCCCTCGTGTTCGTCCAGGACGGTCGGGCGTGGCCGATGACCAAGGCCATCCAGAACCTGCTCAGCCAGTACGGCACGGAATGGCACCTTCTGGCCGCGGGCGCCTTCATCCTGATGGCCGTGCCGCTGCTGGTGTTCTTCAGCCTGCAGCGCTACTTCGTCCAGGGGCTGCTGGCCGGGTCCGTCAAGTAGGCGGGGTGGCCCCTGCCCCACCGACCATCCGCGTCGCGACCTGGAACATCCGGGCCGCGATCGGCCCCGAGGAACCGTTCCCGCCTGCCTGGTGGCGGCACGTCCGGCGCGACCGATTCGAACGGATCGCCCAGCAGATCGTGGAGCTCGACGCGGACGTCGTCGCGCTGCAGGAGGTCGCGCTCCTGACGCCGCACGGCGAACTCTTCGACCAGCCGCTGGAGCTGGCGCGCCTGACCGACCGACACGTCCGCTACGCGGCCGTGCACGCCTTCCCGCTGATCGAGCCCGACGACGGCCGCGCGATCGGGGCCGCGACCTGGGGTAACGCCCTGCTCACACGCATGCCGCTCCATGACGGGGTCGCGGTCGGGCTGCCGCCGGGCGGTGACGACCAGGTGGTCGAGCCGGAGGGCAGCGGGCACCCGCTTGCCGGGGTCACGTTCGCCGACGCCCCGTACGGGACCCGCGAGCCACGGTGTGCGGTCGGCGGCCGGGTGACGGGGCCGTGGGGCGAGCTGGCGGTCCTCAACGCCCACCTCACGTACGCCGGGACCGAGCAGCGGCGGTCGCAGGCCGACGAGCTGGCTCGAATCGCAGACGGGCTGGGCGCACCGCTGGTGGTCGCCGGCGACTTCAACGCTCGCATCGAGGCGCACGATCTGCAGTCCCTCGCGAGCGCGTTCGACGACGCCTTCAGCGCGGTCGGGGTCGAGGCCGGTGACCCCCGGCGCGCCTCGTGCGGCCCGCTCCCGATCGACCACGTGCTGACCCGCGGTTTGCGTGCGCTGGAGTGTCGAGTCGTGACGGAGGTGGGTGACGCGTCCGACCACCTGCCCGTGGTCGCCACCTTCGAGGTGCCGCCCGGACCTGCCTGAGACGGCCTCAGCCGGTGAGGCCGTCGCGCAACCGCTCCACCTGCTCTGCCAGTTCGGCCTCGCGGGCACGGGCACCCTCGACGACCGCTGGTGGCGCCTTGGCCATGAACGCTTCGTTGGCCAGCCGCTCGCGGGCGGCGGCGAGCCAGCCCTCGGCCTCGGCCAGCTCCCGTTCCAGCCGGGCCCGTTCCAGGGCCGCAGCTCCCTCGTCGACCGCCGCCGGCCGGATCGTGGCTTCGATGTCGCCGGCACCGGCCACGACCGTGAGATCGCCTGGAGCGCGGGTCGCGTCAAGGGCCTCGGGCGTGAGCTCGCGGTGGAGGGGCCGCGCGCGCGCCATCCGTTCCAGCGCCGGCCGGAGCGCCTCGAATGCCGTCCCGAGCTCGGGCGGCACGTGGACCCGGGTCTCCAGCCACTCCCCGGCGGGCAGCTTCGCCGTCGTCCGGGCGTTGCGCAGGTCGCCCACGAGACCGATCAGCGCCGACACCTGGCGCTCGGTCTCGAGGTCCAGCTCCCCCGCTGCAGGCCAGCGAGCCACGATGAGGAGCCCCGGATCCGATTCGCGGTGCGGGATGGCGGCCCACAGCGCCTCGGTCACGAACGGCATGACCGGGTGGAGCAGCCGCAGATAGGTGTCGAGCGCCTCGACGAGCGCCCACCAGGTCGCCTCGCGCACCTCGGCGGGGAGGGACTCGTCGGCCAGCCGGACCTTGGCCAGCTCCACGCCCCAGTCGCAGAACTCGCTCCAGATCGCGTCGTAGAGCAGCCGCGTCACCTCGCCGAACGCGTAGTCGGTCATCGCGGCGTCGACCGCCGCGACCGTGGCCGAGGCGCGCGACAGGATCCAGCGCTCCGCCGGACCCAGGTGGCGCGGATCGGGGAGCCGGCGCTCGGCGCCGTCGTCGATCGAGGCCGGACGCGCCCCGCTAACGAACCGCGTCGCGTTCCACAGCTTGTTGGCGAAGTTCCGGGCGTTCTCGAGCTTGGCCGTCCCGAAGCGCTGGTCCTGCCCCGCGGCCGTGCCGTGGATCAGCGCGAAGCGCAACGCATCGGCCCCCGTCTCGTCGATGACGCCGAGCGGGTCGACCACGTTGCCCTTCGTCTTGGACATCTTCTTGCCCTCCGGGTCGCGGATCAGCCCGGACAGGTAGACCGTGTGGAACGGCTCGGTGCCCGTCAGGTGGATGCCCAGCATCATCATCCGGGCGACCCAGAAGAAGATGATGTCGTAGCCGGTCTCCATCACCGACGTCGGGTAGTAGCGCTGGTAGTCGGGGGTGTCGTCGGGCCAGCCGAGGGTCGAGAACGGCCACAGGCCCGAGCTGAACCAGGTGTCGAAGATGTCCGGGTCCTGCTGGAGCTCACTCGCGGGGCGCTCGCACATCTCGCAGACGGTTGGCCCGGCGGGGTCGGACGACACGGTCACGTGGCCATCGGGGCAGTACCAAGCCGGGATGCGATGGCCCCACCACAGCTGGCGACTCACGTTCCAATCGCGGATGTTCGTGAGCCAGTGCTCCCAGGTCTTCTCGAACCGCTCGGGCAGGATCCTCGTGCGCCCCGACCGGGTCGCGTCGAGGGCCCGCGCGGCCAGCGGCTCCGTCCGGATGAACCACTGCGTCTTGAGCCGCGGCTCCAGGACGTCGTCGCTGCGCTGGCAGCGGCCCACGATCATCTCGTGGACCCGCTCCTCGACGAGGTCGCCACGCTCGGTCAGGGCGGCGACGACCCGGTGGCGAGCCTCGTAGCGGTTGAGGCCGTCGAATTCGGTGCCGGTGTCCGCGACCGTGGCGTCGTCGGCGAGGATCGTCGGCGAGGGCAGCCCGTGGCGTTTGCCGGTCTCGTGATCGTCCTGGTCGTGGGCGGGTGTGATCTTCACCGCGCCGGTACCGAAGGCGCGGTCGACGACCGCGTCGGCGATGATCGGCACGTCGCGCTCCACGAACGGGATGCGCACGCGCCGGCCGACGAGGTCGCGGTAGCGGTCGTCGCCGGGATGCACGGCGACCGCCGTGTCGCCGAGGATCGTCTCGGGCCGGGTGGTCGCCACGACCACCGAGCGCTCGGGGTCGGGATCGACCTCACCCGTCAACTCGTCGACGAGGTGATAGCGGACGAGCCACAGGGTCCCGGTCTCGGGGGTGGGCACGACCTCGAGGTCGCTGATGCTCGTCTGGCATCCTGGGCACCAGTTGACGAGCGCCTCCGTCCGATAGGCCAGGCCGTCGCGGTACAGCCGCTCGAACGCGACGCGGACGGATTTGGCCGACCCCTCGTCCATCGTGTAGCGCAGCCGCCCCCAGTCGGCCGACGCACCCACCCGCCGCTGCTGAGCGAGGATCACGGGCCTGGTGGAATCCGAGAACGCGATCATCCGCTCGAGATAGCGGTCGCGGCCGAGCGACTGCCGGTTCTCGCCCTCCTTCGCAAGGATGGCGTCGAGCACGAACTGCGCGGCGATGCTCGCGTGGTCGAGGCCGGGCAGGAACAAGGCGGGGTGGCCGCGCATCCGCGCGTGGCGCGTCATGAGGTCCTCGACCGTCGTCCGCTGCGCGTGGCCCAGGTGCAGCGAGCCCGTCACATTGGGCGGCGGCTGGGTGATCGTGAAGGGCGGGAGCGCCGGGTCGGCGGTCGAGCCCGCGCCATCGGGCGCGAACACATCCGCGGCGAGCCACCGCTCGTAGATCGCGCCTTCGACGTCGCGCGGGGTGTAGGCCTTTGGCAGATCGGTCATCGCATCGAGGCTCCGAAGCTCCGAGGAACGATCCCGGAAATGAAAACCCCGCTCGTCCAGCGGACGAACGGGTCGTGGTACCACCTGCTGGTTCGGTGTCGGTCCCGCGGCGGTCATCCCGTCCGGGCTGTTCCGGCACCCTCGCGACGCGCTATCGGGCGTCAGGCGTCACGGCTCGCGAGCGACGTTCACGCCGGCGCATCCCACGCGGCTCGCACCATCCCGCGCTCGCTTCGGGCCGTCCCGACGCTACTCTTCTGCGGTCATCGCCGTGAAGGCGGGGAGTGTAGCACGGGCGTGGGGGCCGTCCGCGACGACGTTCGTGTCGATGCCCAGACAGCGATCTCCGCCCGCCGACCGACGCCGAGCTTTGCCAGGATGTGTTCGACGTGTGACGCGGCCGTCTTGCGGGTGATGTTCAGCTCCTCGGCGATCTCGACGTTCGTGTACCCCTCGGCGATGAGCCGCGCGACCTCGAATTCCCGGCTCGTCAACGGCGCCCACTGCTCAGGTTCCGCGCCCCGACGTGCGGTCCGCAGGATCTCGTCGGCAGCGGCCACGATCGGTACGGCCCCGAGACCGGAGGCGACCTCGCGCGCATCGGCCGCCAGGCGCGCTGCATCGGCTCGCTGGTTGGAACGGAGATGGGCCCGCGCAAGGTCGATCCGGGCCCAGCTCCCCTCCCAGGTCCGCTGGCGCCCCGTCCAGCCGTCGACGGCCGCCGCGAGCGAGACGCGCGCCCGGCCGGTCGTGCCTTCCGCCATGGCGAGCAGGCCCTCGGCATGCTCGATCGCGGGGGCGGTCCCCGGGATCCCCCGGGCTCGGAGTGGTTCGGCGGCCGCCTCGAACCAGCGACGCGCGGCAAGCGGGTCGTTGAGCGCCAGGTACGCCCGCGTACCCGTCACGAGGAACGGGAAGAGGTACGCCGCGTCATCGACCTGGGCGGACGCCTCCCTGGCCTGCTCGGACAGCTCGGCGGCCGCGGCCGCATCGCCGTGTGCCAGGGCGATCTCGGCGAGGCCCCACAACGCGGGGGACAGGCGCTGCAGCTCTCCCATCCGCGAACCCAGCTCACGCGCCTCCTCGAGCGTCGCCGCGGCGGTGGCGAGGTCACCGCGACCGAGGGCGACGTAGCCCAGCACGTACAGGGCTGTCACCCGCGTGGTGATGCCGCCGCGCCCGTCGGCCAGCGCTCGGCGCGCGAGCTCGTCGGCCTCTGCCCAGCGGCCGACGGCCCACGCCACGTGCGCCAGGTGCGAGGCCATGTAGTGGCGGTGGTTCCAGAGCTCGTGCCGTTCGGCCTCGGCGATGCCCTCGCGGAGCCATCGATCGGCCCGGTCGTACTCCACGAGGACGGAGGCACACGATCCGATCATGCGGTAGGCGCGCGCCGCCTGGCCATCCAGGCCGTCGGCTCGTGCGTCCATCACGGCCGTCTCGAGCAGCGACCAGCCTTCGTCCATGCGACCCGCGAAGACGTAGCACGAGCCGATGGTCGCAGCCGCGTCATGTTGGGTCGCACGGTCGCCGACGGACTCCGCCAGACGCCGCGCCTCGATGCCGTAGGCGGTGCCCTGGTCGAGCCGCCGGTCGAGCATGTAGGCGGCCGACAATGCGCCCAGGAGCCGGGCGCGGACCCGGTCGGCCGCGGGATCGGTGGACGGTCCGTGTAGGGCTGGGGCAGCGGGGAGCTCCTGGAGCGCCGCGAGCAACCGGTCGGCTCGCACCTCCAGGCCATCCCCGAGTAGGTGACGGGCAGCGACGAGCGGGGCCACGACGGCGGCCGCCGCCAGCGGCTGGCCGGCCTGCTGGTACGCCTCACGGGCGTCGGCGAACGCCTGGTTCGCGGTCTCGTTGTCGTCCGTCGCCGCGGCGCTCGAGCCGAACGCCTCCAGGATCCGGGCACGGGTCGCCGCGTCGAGGTGCGCGGGGGCGGTCCGGAGCGCGCAGGCATACAGCTCGCGGGCCTCCGAATGCGACGACAGCGCCCTGGCGGCGTCGGCGGCCGACATGGCGGCCCCGAATGCATCCTCGAGGCGGCCGGCTCGCTCGTAGTGGAGGGCCAGGAATGCATCCGCGCCGACGTCCGTGCGCGCGCTGGCGGCTTCGGCGATCCGGGCGTGCAGGCGTCGCCGTTCGGGTTCCGGGATGTCCGCGTAGATGGCGTCGCAGATCAGACCATGGCGGAACCCGTACCGTCCCGGCGCGTGGGCCGGCAGCAGGATGAAATGGTCGGCCAGCTCGGCGAGTGGGTCGGACAGGTCACCGGGCGCCTGGCCGGTGACACTGACGAGCAGGTCCAGGTCGAACGACCGTCCGATGACAGCGCCGGCACGCGCGACGGTGGCCGCGGCGGCCGTCCGGCCGGCAAGCCTCGCCAGGATCGCGTCTTCCACCGTGTCGGGCACATCCGCCTGACGGACCTCGTCGGCCACGAGGTCGGTGGAGCCCGCGAGGACCGCCAGCAGCTCCTCCACGTGCAGGGGGATGCCATCCGTCCGCGCGTGGATGGCCTCGGCCACGTCGCGCGCCGGGGGCAGACCCGAGCCGGTCAATAGGGTTGTCATGGTCGCCGTCCCAGCTGGGCTGAGCCGGTCGAGTCGGACCTCCTCGGCCTGCCGCCGCGCGAGCAGCCGGGACCGCCACTCGCGCATCGGCGCGCGGGGGAACAGCTCGTCGCTCCGGAAGGTGCCGATCACGAGCAGTCGCTGGTCGGGCACACGCCGGGCCAGCGCCTCGAGGATCTCGAGCGTCAGGTCGTCGGACCAGTGGAGATCCTCGAGGGAGATCATCGCCGGTCCGTCGTGCGCAACGTCGGCGAGAATCTCGGCGACATCGAGAACGAGCATTCGGCGGCGGCGGTGAGCGTCGCCGCCGGACGGGCCGGTGTCATCGAGCCGATCCGACAGTGCCCGCCCGAGGGGCTCGAACGCCGTTGATCTCCCCATTGCCCGACCCAGGTCGATGAGGATCGCGGCCCCGACCTGCAGGTCGGTCGGGTAGGTGCCTGCGCGGATCGTCCGGAATCCCGCGGCCGCCGCCCGGCGGTCGATCGCCCCCAGCAGCCGCGTCTTCCCGACCCCCGCCTCCCCCGAAAGAAGCAGGAGGCGGCCACTGCCATTGCCGACCTCGTTGATCCGCCGATCGGCGAGGTCGAGCAGGTCATCCCGCCCGACGAGGATCGG